>DATIKD010000324.1:0-2484 GCA_035477965.1 Dehalococcoidales bacterium
ATCGCCAAATATCCGCGTGACGGTATCGCCCTGGGTAAGGTCTCCCGGCACCTGATTTATGATATTATGGGTATAACCAAAGGGCTGACCCATTCTTATATCAACCATACCCTGCAGACTAATATCACCTTTGAACCGGATGAATATAATTTCTTTAAAGAACGGCGTGACCAGGGAGTCAAAGGAGCCGCTCACGGCAAACACGATTTCTATAAAGCCCTGGATAAGTAAACCTGCGGCCTGAGAATGGGATTATTGGAAAAGGTTAAGTTCACTGTCAATGGACAAATGATTGAAGCGCCGGCCGGCAGCAATTTGCTGGAAGCCTGCCTTGAGGCCGGCATCTTCATTCCCCATTTATGCTATCATCCGGAACTGGCCTCTACCGGTGAGTGCGGTCTGTGTGCAGTGGAAATCAGCGGCAAGGACGAACTGATTACTGCCTGCGATACTCCGGTCAGCCAGGGCCTGGTAGTTTATTCAGAGTCTGAAAAAGCCAAAAAAGCCCAACTGGCGGCAGTGGAAAAAATTCTGGCCATTCATCCCGCCGATTGCGGTACTTGTATTAAATATTTGAATTGTGAACTGCAGTCGCTCAAGCAGTTCTTCGCCATCGAGCAGTTGAGCATTCCCCGGCGTCCCAGATTGTTCCCGGTGGATGAACGGAATCCCCTTTTTGTCATCGATCCCAACAAATGCGTGCTCTGTGAACGCTGTGTCAAGGCCTGCCGGGACTTGCGGGGTGTGGGTATACTCTCGAAAAAGCCGAAGGGCGATGAATATTACATCGGCACGGAAAAAGATTTAGCGCTGGCGGAGTCCGGCTGCCGGTTTTGCGGAGCCTGTGCGGAAGTTTGTCCCACCGGGGCAATCCTTGACCGAGACGAAGTGGCCAGAGGGAAAAAACGTAAAAAAGCCCTTTTGCCCTGTCGTTACAGTTGTCCGGCTGAAATCGATGTAGCCGGCTATCTCCGTTTTATCCGGGCCGGAGATTATGCTTCCGCCGCGGCCCTAATACGGGAAAAAGTGCCGTTCCCGGCGCTTCTGGGTTATATCTGTAACAGTCCGTGTGAAAAGAATTGCCGCCGCGGCCAGGTCAACCAGCCGGTTTCAATTCGCGACCTGAAGCGCTATGTGGTGGAAAACGACGGGCTGGGACAGGCCACGGTAGTTCAACCCGCCTCCGGCCGGAAAGTGGCAATCGTCGGTTCAGGACCGGCCGGATTAACCGCGGCCCATTATCTGGCCAAACAGGGTCACGCTGTCACCGTATTTGAAAAAGAGGCCGGAGCCGGCGGGATGCCAGGCCTGTGCATCCCGGCTTATCGTTTACCGGCAGAAGTTTTAAATCTGGAAATAGAGAATATCCGCAAGATGGGAGTCAGCATTCGCACCGGAGTTGAAATACTTTCTGTGGACAGTCTGTTTGAGGAAGGGTTCAATGCGGTTTTAATCGCGGTAGGTACACATCTCGGCCAGAAATTGCCGGTTCCGGGTGCGGAAGCGCCCGGAGTATGGGTGGGAATTGATTTTTTGCGCCGGGTAAACAGGGGAGAATCTATCAATATCGGTCAAAACGTACTGGTATTGGGCGGGGGAAGCGTGGCTTATGATTGTGCCCGGTCAGCCCGCCGGCTGGGCGCGCAAAGTGTCAGTTTGGCCTGCCTGGAATCCATCCGCAATATGCCGGCCGCTCAGGAAGAAATAATTGCCGCCCAGGAAGAGGCGGTAGCGATTTTCCCTGACCGCACTTTCACTGGCATTCGGGTTGAGAACGGCCATATTTCCGGCGTAGAGTGCCATGTGGTAGAATCGCTCAGTTTTGATGAAGATAATCAAGCGCAGATAGAAATTAAGCCGGATTCGTATCATATCCTGGCCGCGGATACCGTTATATTTGCCATCGGCCAGCGGCCCGCGATTCCGGAAACCCTGGCTGTATCAACCACCGCCAGAGGGCTGATTGAAGTTGACCCTTATACTCTGAGCGTGGGCCGTGATGGAGTTTTTGCTGCCGGCGATGCTGTAAACGGAACTTCTTCAGTGATTCAGGCCATAGCTTCCGGGCGGAAAGCGGCGGTTGAGATTGACAGATATCTGAATGGCAGCGGCGATATAGAGCAAAAGATAATTGAACCCCTTGAAGCAGGAAATAACCTGGGACTCGATGAAGCTTTTATCGGTCTGACACGGGTCAGGGAAACACTGTTGTCTCTGGAAGAAAGAATGAAAACCTTCCGGCCGGTGGTTTGCCCGCTGACTGAAGACCAGGCGCGGCAAGAGTCCGGCCGCTGTCTGCAATGTGACTTGCGTTTAAAGATAAAACCGATTAAGTTCTGGAGCAGTTACTGATTGTTCCAGGAACAAAGGAGAATAAAATGAGTCAGATTCCGGCAATGGTAGATATTGCAGTTATTGGTTCCGGCGCGGCCGGACTGGCAGCGGCCATCACCGCAGCCGAAGGCGGCGCCAGAGTGGCGATTT
>DATIKD010000325.1:0-1543 GCA_035477965.1 Dehalococcoidales bacterium
TTTTATCTTAGGCATTGCCTCGCGCGGAATGACTCCCATTTCAGCCCAGGCTTCACAAACGGCAATTTCTATCTCCAGCCATTTGTTATATTTGTTTTCATCTGACCAAACGCGTTTCATAGCGGGTCTCGAATAACGTTCTATCATGGTTTACTCCTAACGAATTAACTGCACTACTTCAGAAACAGAGATGAACGGGTAGTGAGTTTTTCTACAACTAAAAAATACATTATTTACCGGCATTCAAATCGCTGCGATATTTCTCGTAAGCGACCCGCACGCTGTCATATTTTAAAGCCAGAATTTCGGCTGCCAGATGGGCGGCATTTCTCACACCCCAGCTTCCGATTGAAACGCAAGCAACAGGAATACCACCGGGCATCTGGACGATGGAGTACAGAGCATCGACGCCCTTCAAATCGCTGCTGGCCAGGGGAACGCCTATAACCGGTAAGGTAGTCCAGGCAGCCACCACACCGGGCAGATGGGCTGCACCACCCGCGGCGGCAATAATTACCTCTATACCGCGCTCACGGGCACTTTTAGCAAATTCCATGGCTTTGGTAGGGGTCCGGTGGGCGGAAGAAACCGCGATCTCGCTGTCAATACCGAATTGTTTTAGAATTTCCTGGGCAGGCTGCATTGTTTCCATGTCATTTTTAGACCCCATAACGATTGCGACTTTTGGCATGATAAACCTCCTCAAAAAATTTTTATATTTCTGGACAGCTAAAATTTGGCGATGTCAGAACGGTATTGTGCGTCTTTAAACTCGATTTTTCGGATGTTGGAATAAACCTGGTTACGAGCGTCATTAAGAGTACTGCCTGAAGCTACCACGGTCAGCACGCGTCCACCGGCGGTTAAAACCTGACCCCGTTCTCCCAATTTGGTGCCGGAATGGAAAACCGTTACTTCTTTAGCTACTTCTTCAAGGCCGTTGATGGGATAACCGGTCTGATAGCTGCCGGGATATCCCCCGGAGGCCATCACTACTCCCAGGCAGGGATGGGTGTCCCAGACGGGTTGAACAGTATCCAGATTGCCATTCACGACGCCCAGGATAATATCCATCAGGTCTGATTTCAACCGCGGTAGAATCACCTGACATTCCGGATCTCCCAGGCGAACGTTATATTCCACCAGTCTGGGTTGGTTGTTTTTGACCATTAAACCGGCATACAAAACTCCCTGATACGGCCTTCCCATCAGGGCCATGGCTCTAACGGTAGGTTCAACGATAGTTGACATAATGATTTGACCAAGCTCAGGTGTATAAAAAATAGTCGGGCTGTAACTCCCCATTCCACCGGTATTAGGTCCGACGTCACTATCGAAAATTCGTTTGTAGTCACAGGCGGGAGCCAGCGGCAGAACGCTTCTACCATCGGTTACCGCAAAGAAGCTCATTTCCCTGCCCAGCATCCATTCTTCAATTACGATTTTATCTCCGGCGGAGCCGAAAACCCGGTTTTCCATAATGGTGGCAACGCCCTCTAAAGCCTTTTCAGTGGTTTCAGCCATGATAACCCCTTTGCCGGCG
>DATIKD010000326.1:0-13616 GCA_035477965.1 Dehalococcoidales bacterium
TTCGATCCGCTGTATAGGATACTGAAAGTTTCCATTTCTCTGCTCTCCTTATTGTTACTCTCTGTGGCAAAGTTCGATCCGCTGTATAGGATACTGAAAGTCCGCTCCTGGATGATCCTCAATCTTCGTTCCAAAGTGTGGCAAAGTTCGATCCGCTGTATAGGATACTGAAAGTATTCTTCCTCTTCCTGCATGAGTGTTCCTCTGCATTTGTGGCAAAGTTCGATCCGCTGTATAGGATACTGAAAGTTTTAACCCAGTGTATTGTCTCTTTACCATAAGGCGTGGCAAAGTTCGATCCGCTGTATAGGATACTGAAAGTGACCTTATCCCGATATTCGTATTTCGGGCGAGTACTGTGGCAAAGTTCGATCCGCTGTATAGGATACTGAAAGATTCAGAGCCGGAAGAGACGGACCCGAACTGGTGGTGTGGCAAAGTTCGATCCGCTGTATAGGATACTGAAAGGTGTATGCGCCTGTGTATGCGCGAGCGCGGGTGTAGTGGCAAAGTTCGATCCGCTGTATAGGATACTGAAAGGATTAAAGTATATAAGTTATCGGGGGGCATATAAACTGTGGCAAAGTTCGATCCGCTGTATAGGATACTGAAAGATGGTGTACCTGTGATAGTCGGAAAGTACGATACTTGTGGCAAAGTTCGATCCGCTGTATAGGATACTGAAAGGTGCTGAGTAACATTCGTGCCCTTTTAATTTTTTTGTGGCAAAGTTCGATCCGCTGTATAGGATACTGAAAGTTATTCGATACCTTCTCTTGTCTAGCCAGTCTGTGTGTGGCAAAGTTCGATCCGCTGTATAGGATACTGAAAGTCGTCAGTTGTCAGTTGTCAGTGGAGGAAAAGTTCGATCATCTATACAGGATACGAAAGAATTTTCAATCGGATTACTACCTGTAATAACGGAAGGGGGGAGATAACGGAAATGATAGACGACAACGATCCCAGAATACTGGCGGGGAAAGCGGAACGCTTCCTCAGGAACAACCATCCTTACGATTACAAGCACATGAGTCGGAAAGAAGTGGACGAATATTGCCAGGCGAAAGCGGAAGCGGCGAAGGAGATGGCGGAAGCCTTGATTAACTCCGGGGTGGCACCAGAGTCAGCGTGGAACCAGGCGATACGCTCGGAGATACTGGAAAGCGAGACCGACTAACAGACGATAGTCCTGACGGACAAGGCTCTGGCCCTGACAACGCAGAGAATGAAAGTTCAAGGCAAAAACAGGGATGGGTTGCGAGTGGTCAGGACATCGTCTTGACAGACCAAACTGATATATGTCATAACTTATTCCCCACGCATGTGTCGACAGTACCGATTGGCCTTACCCTGTCACGTTGTGCCCTCCCCAACATCCCCTGCCCTTAGTTCTAACTATTGTCGTTCCGCGGCTCTAACAGATTGACAAACTGCCCCGGCGTCAGGATGTTCAGACCTGACTTTTCCTTGATCACCGGATTTTCCAGGAAGTGATTATCCCCGCTGATAAAGTAATCCGGTTTAGCTGCTATGGCGGCAGCCAGAATAGCGGCATCCGCTATGTGGACTTCTTTCGCCCAGCTTTTTATGGCTTCCAGTGAAGGGTCTGCTCCAACTTCCGGCGGTGCGTTGACCAGCAACCTTTTTATTACCGGCAGAGCTTCCGGCATTTTCTCTTTTAGCGTTCGGATAACCTCTTCCAGCACCTGCCGGCAAACAACTATGCCTTCCCGTCCCTCGATAAAATATTTCAGGATGACTCCATGTGCTCCTTGAGGCGAGTATAATCCTGAGAAGATCACGTTAGTATCCAGGAAGACCCTCAATTTAGCCTTTGTCACCATAACGCTCCCGGGCTAACTCCCGTCTTACCTTCTTCCCCGCCTTCTGCAACTCCCGCTCGGTGACTCCCGCCCGTTCGAAGGCTTGCTGTATCTCTTTCAGAGCTTCCAGAGCAACTGCTTTGCGGGGTCTGGCGATGAGTGTGTTATCTTCAACCGTAACTTCCAGTACGTCTCCCGGCTGGATGGCAAGCTGATCGCAGACTTCCCTGGGAAGAGTGACCTGGCGTTTCGGCCGGAGCACTACATCGGAAGCATTCTTATTTTTCATATTCCACCTCTGGTTAGACGTTAGATATCTTATGTTAGACATCCTGATTATCTTTCGGGGATATCAATTTGTCAAGACCACGCAACGCTGTCCAAATTATGCGCAGTATGATCGACCATTTTGTAAAGGCTTCCAGGATGACAGGAGGGTTGTCATTCTTGAGTCCCGAGTACGCCTTTACCCAACATCGGGGCGAAGAATCTGACGGGGTTGGGCCTTTACGAGGCCTGAATGCAGACGATTCCACCCCACCGCCAGATGTTTCGCTTCGCTCCAACATGACAAACGACTGCCGCCCCTCGTCCAGATCCTTCAGCCTCGCCACCCGAGGCTTCCAGGATGACAACGAAAAAGGGGGGATGACAACGAAAAAGGAGGCATTAGAGAGCCAGGCATGAAGGCTGGCCGCCACTCATCCAGTTTCAGGCACGACCGCATTTTCCTTCATAGAACATTCTTCTAGAAGACAAACGCTTCCATAGCCGGATTGCTCTACCTATACTGAGATATACTGAACTGCGCTCAGGAGAACCGCTATGAATATCAATATCAGTACCCGGAATTCTTTATTCACGCCTGAACAGGTGGCTGAAATTCTTCAGATCCACATTCTCACGGTTTATTCCTATATCCGCCAGGGCAAACTCAATGCGGTCCGCCTGGGCCGCAGCTACAGGGTCACCCCGGAGGACCTGGACAGGCTTATCGAATCCAACCGGGTCAAAATAAAGTCTCTCAAAAAAATGGGCGAGGGTGAATGATGGAAGACAGCAATCGTCAGAACGGTCATAAACGGGTGGTGGTCACCGGCCTGGGCGTTATCAGCGCCGTCGGACAGGATGTTTCCACTTTTTGGCAATCTCTGGTCAACGGCCATTCCGGAGTGGACTACATCGCTTCTTTTGATACCGCCGGGTTCTCCACTCGCTTTGCCGCGGAGGTCAAAGGCTTTGATGCCACCACCTTTGTCAGCCGCAAGCAGGCCCGCCATATGGACCGCTTCACTCAATTCGCCGTGGCCGCCAGCCTGCAGGCAGTTCAATCCGCCGGATTGAAAATAGATTCTTCCAATGCGGCTGAGGTGGGCGTTATCATCGGCTCCAGTGTCTGCGGATTGCTTTCGGTCTGTGAGCAATATAAAATCCTTTCCGAATCCGGGCCCCAGAGGGTCAGTCCGGCCCTGGCGCCTACCATGACCGGCGATGCGGCGGCCGTCCAGATTTCTCTCCTGCTGGGGGCACGCGGCCTGAGCTACGCTCCCTCTTCAGCCTGCGCCAGCGGCAGTGATGCCATCGGTCAGGCGTTTAACCTGATCCGAAGGGGAGAGGCCCGGGCTATGATCGCCGGCGGCACTGAAGTGCCGGTCATTCCCCTGGTGATGGCCGCCTTCAACGCCATCCGCGCTTTATCTGTAAAAAATGACGACCCCAGGTCTGCCTGCCGGCCTTTCGATATGGCCCGTGACGGCTTTGTGATGGGTGAAGGAGCGGCTGTCCTTCTGCTGGAAGAAGCGGACTCCGCCCGCCAGCGGGGCGCTCCCATCCTGGCGGAACTGGTCTCTTACGGCGCTTCCAGCGATTCTTTCCATTTAATCCAGCCGGCTCCGGATGGCGAAGGCGCCGCCCGCGCCGTGCAAATGAGCCTTAAAAATGCCGGGATGGAGCCTGGAGACATCGATTATATTCATGCCCACGGCACCGCCACCTTACTGAACGACCGGGTGGAAACGCGGGTTATTAAAAATATCTTCGGTGAAAAGGCCAAACAGATTCCGGTTTCAGCCACCAAGGCCGTCACCGGCCACCTGCTGGGGGCCGCCGGCAGTCTGGGGGCAGTGATCAGTGTGCTGGCTTTACGGGAACAGACCGTGCCGCCCACTATCAACCTGACCAGCCCGGACCCGGAGTGCGACCTGGATTACGTGCCCAGTACTGCCCGTAAAGTGAATATCAAGACGGCCATGGTCAATTCCTTCGGCTTCGGCGGGCATAATAATGTGCTGATCTTTCGCCTGCCCAACGGCCTGGCGCATTAGTCCGCCGGCGGTCTGATCAGTCTGCCTGACTGAGGGACCATCCCCTCTTAAAAAGCCAAAAAGGAGGAGCGCCGCGGCGCTCCTCCTCTGGTTTTGATTCTACTTCGGACTTATTTCTTCTTTAAACCGTTCTCACCTGATTCAGACCGGCGGTAAAAGATTTCATCATCCTCCTCCAGTTCCCCGAAGGGGTATTCCCAGATGTTATCATCCACGCTTGCAGGCACCTCCCTTTTTCCTGTTACCATCATACCGCTCCCGGCCTCAACGGGCAACTCCGGCTCTGGACAAACAAGAGATCCTCTTGCAAGGGTTGATTCCTATGAAGGCGGCTTTCGATTTAGTTTTTGCGGGCCGGCGCACAGATACATCTGGAATCCCGCCGCCGCACTGCAGATTGGTACCATTCCTGCGAACGGACCGGCTGTTCCACGATCAGCCACTGCAGGTTATTAAAAAACGGCAGGGGTATGATGCGTCTGTACTTGTTCAACATTCTGGAATTCCTCCTTTATGAAACCGGGCGGCCTGGCCTGCCCCATCAGGGATAATCATAAGCGACGGATCTGGCTGAGGATGTAACAAAAATGGCTGGAAAAGTCACAAAAAAGTCACAAAACCGGCCTTTTAGAGGGGACGGGGTTCGTTTAGGCATGACTCCAGGGTTTACCGCCCCGCCGCCGGATCCTTCAGCCTCGCCAATCGAGGCTTCCAGGATGACAGGGGGGTTGTCATTCTTGAGCCCCGAGAACGCCTTTACCCAACATCGGGGCGAAGAATCCGGCGGGGAGGGGTCTTTACGAGCCAGTCATTACCGACTGCCGCCCCTCGTCCGGATCCTTCAGCCTCGCCGTTCGAGGCTTCCAGGATGACAATTTATCATAGTAATCAGTCTTAACTCAGGATCGTTACAGTATTTTGGGCAAGAGTGATACAGGATACTGAAAGGGGTTAGTATCACTCACTCTTTAATGCTATCTCGCGATGAAGTTTGGGGCTTCAGACGTATGGCATCCAGAATAAGCTCTTTTGATGTATACTCCAGGTTCCTACTCAAGAAATAGGCGCTTGGAACAGCACGTTTTCTTTTCGTTGCACTTCCCCTTATTCGGTGATTTTTATTTTGGCCACCATTTTAACTGCCGAATAATGTTCCTTAAATAATTCAATATTCTTGACAAATAGTACCTTATATGGTACTACAAAAAGGTAGGATTCTGTGATGAACAAGAAAGATAAACTCGAAGCCAGAATCAGGAACAACCCCAGGAATGTCTCACTGGATGACTTCGAGACACTGGTCACAAAGTACGGGCATATCGAAA
This sequence comes from Dehalococcoidales bacterium, assembly GCA_035477965.1. Taxonomy (GTDB): domain Bacteria; phylum Chloroflexota; class Dehalococcoidia; order Dehalococcoidales; family UBA3254; genus DATIKD01. Next base: position 5,473 of record DATIKD010000326.1, read on the forward strand.
TGGGCGCCAAACACGCCAAAGCTAGAATTGGCAGCGCCACCTTGACTTATAAGAGGGTCAACCCGATTCCCATTGAGTACGTGACCGACTTGCTTGATATTATCGATACCCTTTAACTGGGAGGTGGAATTTGGCAAATAAAGACCTGGAATACTATCTGCGCTTGCATTATACAATTACGCTTAAACGTGGTACTGGCGATGGTGATTACTGGATTGCCAGGGTTTTGGAGTTACCCCACTGTATGACTCATGGGTCTACTCCTGAGGAAGCTCTCCGTGACATTGAGGATGCCAGGAGAGAATGGCTAAAGTCTAACCTGGAAGCCGGTTTGCCTATCCCAGAGCCAGTAAAGTTCACCGGACAATATCATCTCCGCATGCCACCATCGCTTCACGAAGCTCTTGCTCTTAAATCCGAGAGTGAAGATGTCAGCCTTAACCAGTTCATTGTCACCGCCCTGGCTCGGGCTGTTGGCTATGCCGAGCAACCAAAACGGAAGTCCAAAAAGCAAAAGGTGGCGACTAACCACTAAGGCTCCTGAACACCTCCCGCAACCTGTTTGTTTCGAAGGGCCTGACTTTGATTCGATTGCCTGGCGTCATCAAACTGTGTCTGATGATTCGGTTTCATGTATCTATTACTTCATTATTCCCGCGGTGTCAGGACCCATTTTAGCTATTTCAGGCTCAGATCAGGTTTATACACTGTTTTTCAATTTTTGTTGTTTAACCCTGCTGCCCAAAATATGCGCAGTATAATCGACCATTTTGAAAGGCCTCCAGGATGACAGGGGAGTTGTCATTCTTGAGCCCCGAAGCTCCTTTACCCAACATCGGGGCGAAGAATCTAGCGGAGAGGGGTCTTTACGAGCCAGTCATTGCCGGCTGGCCGCCCCTCGTCCAGATCCTTCAGCCTCGCCGTTCGAGGCTTCCAGGATGACAAACGACTTACCGCCCCTCGTCCGGATCCTTCAGCCTCGCCACCCGAGGCTTCCAGGATGACAACGAAAAAGGGGGCTCCAACATGACAAACGACTTACCGCCCCTCGTCCGGATCCTTCAGCCTCGCCGTTCGAGGCTTCCAGGATGACACCGAAAAAGGGGCCTCCGGCATGACAAACGACTTACCGCCCCTTCTCCGGATCCTTCAGCCTCGCCGATCGAGGCTTCCAGGATGACAACGAAAAGGGAGATGACAACGAAAAAAACCGGCATATCAACAAAAAGGCCTGAGGATCGCGCTGATCCTCAGGCCTGTGTCTGCCAACTTCCCGCACGGGGATAGAATCAGCTCTTGAACACTTTATCCAGTATCCCGCGGGTATTGACCACGTTCAGTTTGCGGTACAACATAGCGAAGCGCTCCTCCAGTTCCTGCCCGATTTTCTGCAAAGCCTCGGCGGGCAGTTCCCACATTTCTTTCTTGAAATCACCAAAAGCCCGCTTGCGGGTGCTGTAATAGAACTGGGTATCTGTATCTCCGGCTTTGCGCTCCCCCGGATATTTGGCTTTCAACCCGGTATGAATTTTCTCCAGCAAAGGTCTCGGGAATTGCGCAGAATCAAAGACGATGTTCTGGAATCCGGTAGCCAGGTGGACTTCCAACGTCCCCACTTTGGGGAAGAGATCAAACATCTCATCCGGCAGGGTGGACGCGCCGTGCTGTACCGCCCCTCCCATCCCGAACTCGCTCCGGGCCAGTTTGGAAAGCTGTTCCAGGGTATTGAAATCCAGCATAACTTTGGCCATGCTCCCATCCGGCAGGGCTATGCCCCCGTGGGTTGTGCCGGTCTGGACGCTGATTTTGGAGATGCCTTTCAGCCCGGCCGGCAGGAATTCGCGGTACCTGGCCATAAAGGCCCGCAAATCTTCCACCGTGCTGTTGCCGGCTCCGATTTCTCCGATTTCCCCACCCACTGAAATAGTCACCCCGCGGGGTTCAAGGGAACGGATAAAACTGGTCATTTCGGCAGTTATTTTACCGTTAACCAACTGCTGGTCCAGCAGGGCCGGCTTTTCAATCTCCACCAGTGTGGAGGCATCAATATCGATGTTATAGAAACCGGCCTCGATGCATTCTTTTATCAGACTGCGGGCAAATTCCGTTTCTTTCACCGGGTCGGTGGCAAAATTCTTGCGCCGGATTTGCATATGGTCGCCCTGCAGAAAGAGCGGGCCGCGGTAGCCCTCAGCCAGAGCGGCGCCCATCACAGCCGCCGCAAATTCGCCCGGGCTTTGCAGGGTATAGCCCATTTCGGATCGGGCGATTTCAAAAATTAGGGGGCCGACCTTGTTCTTCACCCCGGCCCGGATGGCGGCGCGGGCCATGTCATAAGTGATGCCGCGCAGGTTGATGGCCGGAACGGTGAAACCGGGGTAGCGCCCTTTCCCGATTTCTTCATAAAGTACCTGGATGCTGGCGGGGTAAATACCGGCCGCGGCTGCCATCTCCCGGATCTGCTTCTGCCTGGCCGGTCCGTCACTGCCAAAGACCATCTCTTTCACCAGTGCATATATTTGTTCGGACTGTTTTTTCCCATTCATAAGTTTATCTCTCCTGATTAATTTACCCTATCCAATTCAGATTTTCGGCAAGATCTGTTTTTTCGCGGTTAAATGTTTGTCTCCGATAACCTGTATAAAATACTGCTTGAGCCGTAATCACGGACGGTATCATACATATTGGCAACATGCACTTTGTTCAGTTTGCCGACAACCTCCCCGATGGGCCCGGAGTTTTTGATTACCAGATTGGCTGTGTACTTTTCAGGGTTGTAGGGATTATGACGCGAGGTACCCAGGTTGGTTCCGCCGTGACGGTCCCAGGGCCTGACCAGCTCTTCTGTCAACGGCAGGACATACTGTGCCTGATTGTCCGGATTGAAGGTCAGGCCTTTCCAGCCGTCTTTAGTGCCTAACACTTCACAGTTATACTTGCATCCGGTTTCTATTTCGCATTCCGTGGCAGTTTTGACTACCCACGTGATAGCCGCATTTATTCCGGGGCAGTCTCCTCCGCCGGTTAAAACGCCGATCCGCTTGTTTAGTCTTTTCACGGCAGTTATACTCACCGAAAATTTTTATTTTATCTCATTCTAAGTCAAACCATGACAAAATAAAAGCCAACACGGTATAATGGAATAACTGAATCACTCAAAGGGCTGAATTTGAAAGACCGGTGAACTATTTCTCCGGTGTTATTTTAAAACTCGCATTTAGCCCGAAACCTGTAAAACGGGAACCAGCCTATCCATGGTGTATTGAACCGGCCGTCATACCAGGGCGTTTCGAATCAATAGTTTTTGGCTAAGCAGGTTGGGCGGCTTAACAAAACAAATTGAGTCTGATATGATATATCCAGATTAAAATAAAGAATTATTTCAGGAGGGATGATTGATGAAAAAAATTCTCGTGGTGAGTCTGGCTATGGTCATTTTGTTTAGCCTGATTCTGACTGCCTGCGGTACTACATCCGGAACTACCGGCAATAAGATCGTAGTGGCCACGGATGCCACCTGGCCGCCTTTTGAGTTTATCAATGAACAGACTAAAGAAATCGAAGGCATGGACATTGATATCATGAATGCTATTGCCGCCAATCAGAAATTCGAGGTGGAATTCAAGAATGTGGCCTGGGACCCCCTCCTGGCGGGTATGGCTCAAGGTATGTATGATGCCGCTATCTCCTCTATCACCATCACCGAAGCCAGAAAGAAAGACATGCTTTTCTCCGACCCCTATTTCGCTGCCGGCCAACTGGTAGTGGTCAGAAAAGATAATACCACTATCAAAGGCAAAGATACCCTCAGCGGACTGGTGGGTGTCCAGCTTGGCACCACTGGCGATATTGAAGTCCAGAAGATAAAAGGCGCTACTACCAAGCCTTATGATGATATCGGCCTGGCTTTCCAGGACCTGATGAACGGACAGGTGCAGGCTGTAGTCTGCGACAACCCGGTGGCCCTGCTCTACATCGGCCGGAATGCGGATAAACTCAAGGCTGCGGGTAATGTCTTCACGGAAGAGAATTACGGCATCGCTGTAGCTAAAGGCAAAACCGATTTACTGAACAAGATTAACGCCGGCCTGAAAGCCATCAAGGCTGATGGGTCGATCGAAAGATTCGCCCAGAAATGGCTGAAATAGTAAATTAAGTAGGTTATCTTTGCCTGCTCCTAAATTTACCAAATATTTCGGAAGAATTTTCGCGGGAAGGGAGGACCGGTCCGACCCTTCCCGCGGGAAGAATGAACTTAAGCTTATCCCCGGCAACGAACTGCCTTCTCAGCTCGATGCCTGGTGGTGGCTGGTGGCCGCTGTGGCCATCATCATCGTGCTTTTAATCACTCTCCAACCGGACCCCTACTGGCACATCCTCAGGTTTGTCCGGGACGGCTTGGCCATGACCCTCTTGCTGACCATTATTTCTTTCATATTCACCCTCCTGGTGGGCATCATCGGCGGGCTGGGCAGAATCGCTAAAAATCCGGTTATCTATTTTATTTCCACCATCTACGTGGAAGTCATCCGCGGCATCCCTCTGCTGGTTCAGCTTATCTGGTGGTACTTTGCCGCACCGGTGGCCATCCGGACCTTCGGGGAATGGATCGGTTTTGCGCCCCTGGCTGAATACCGCTCCAACGCCTTTGTGCTGGCCGTGGTGGGACTGGTGATTTGTTACGGCGCCTACATGAGCGAAATCTTCCGGGCCGGTATCCAGAGCATCGCCAAAGGTCAGGTAGAGGCCGCCCGCAGTCAGGGTATGACCTATATGCAGGCCATGCGCTATGTGGTACTGCCCCAGGCTTTTCGCGTGGTCCTCCCGCCGGTGGGCAATGAGTTCATCATGCTGATCAAGGACACTTCTCTGGTAAGCGCTGTGGCTATGGCTGATTTGACCCGGCGTGGACGTGAATACATGGCCGCCAATTTTAATCCGATTGAGACCTGGACCATGGTGGCGTTGCTTTACCTGATTATGACTCTCTTCTTCACCCGCATTCTGGTCTGGTTTGAAAAAAAGAAAGGTTACGAAAAATAATGGCCGCCGAACCCATCATTCACATAAAGGACGTTCATAAACACTTCGGACGGGTGCAGGCACTGCGGGGCGTCAGCCTGGATATTTTCCCCGGGGAGGTTGTTGTCATACTGGGCCCTTCCGGCTCCGGTAAATCCACCCTCCTGCGCTGTATCAATCATCTGGAAGTGTGCAACAGCGGCCAGATCATCGTGGATAACATCGTGCTTAAAAGCGCTGAAAATATCAACGCAGTCCGGCGTGAGGTAGGCATGGTTTTTCAGCAATTTAATCTGTTTCCCCATTTGACCGTGCTGAACAATATCACACTGGCCCAGCGCGTGGTCCGCAAACGCAGTCCGAAAGAATCTGAGGATGTTGCCATGGACCTGCTCAAAAGGGTGGGGCTGGAGAGCAAATGGGAGTCCTACCCAGCCCAACTGTCCGGCGGCCAGCAGCAGAGAGTGGCCATCGCCCGCGCCCTGGCTATGAATCCCAAAATCATGCTCTTCGACGAGCCTACCTCCGCCCTTGACCCGGAGATGATCAAAGAAGTGCTGGATGTGATGACCAGCCTGGCCCGGGATGGCATGACTATGGTGGTGGTTTCCCATGAAATGGGCTTCGCCCGCGCCGCCGCTACCCGCTGCATTTTCATGGATGAAGGCCAGATCGTTGAACAGGGGCATCCGGACCAGCTTTTTGACCATCCCACCCAGGATCGCACCAGGCTCTTTCTTTCCAAAGTCCTGCAGTCCTGATCGATTTCCGGCTTTAACAGGCCGGATTTCTCTTGAATATTTAATGAGGTGAGTTAAAATGAAAGTCCTGATTATTTCCGGAAGCCGCAATCGAGAAGGTAAAACTGCCCGTATCGCCGGGGCGGTGGCCAGGGGAGTTGAGAAAGCCGGCGGGCAGTGCGAAATATTGTTCCTGACTGAACAAAAACTGGAGCGCTGCCGGCAGTGCAATCCGGACGGCTGGGGCATCTGCATCAAAGACCACCGCTGTATCATCGAGGATGATTTTACCGCACTGACAGACAAAATACAGGCCGCTAACCTGCTGGTTTTTGCCAACCCGGTTTATTTTGGTGATTTAAGCGAAAGCCTGAAGAGCTTCCTGGACCGCTTCCGCCGCATTGGATTTTGGCGCATCATCCAGCAAATCAACCGCGGTGGTCTGCCCGGGATGCCGCCTCCCCCGCAGGGTTTACCGGCGGTGGGCATTTGCTTCGCCGGCGGCAGCGGCAACGGCACCACCTCCGCCCTGGCCATCCTGGAAAGGACTTTACAGACCTGCGGCTTTGATTGTGTGGATATGATTACCGTGCGCCGCCAGAACCTGGAGATGAAACTGCCTCTGCTGGAGAAAGTGGGTGAATGGCTGGTCACCCGTCCCACCTCCGGCCCGCCGATGGCCCCGCCCAGGTAGTTCGTTCCCTGACTCCGTCCATTCCGGAGAACCTGCCGCAAGGACCTGACCTTCTAAAAACCAAAAACCGGAGGCCACCAGCGCTCCGGTTTAAAAAGTTGAAAGCGGATCCTAATCCGGCCGGTACACCGCTCCCTGCAGAGGGCTTTCCCAGGCTTCAACCGCCGTTAGTTTAACCGGCTCTCCCGCCATTTTGGCTGCCAGTTCCTGGTAGATGGAATAGGCTATATTTTCGGCGGAGGGATTTATTTTATCAAACGGCGGCACTTCATTCAGGCAAACATGGTCCAGACGCCCCATGATCTCTTTCAGATGTCGCTTGATATCCGTGAAATCGTACGCCAGCCCAATCTCATTCAAACGGGCGGCTTCAAGCCGCACTTTAACCGCATAGCGGTGCCCGTGTAGATTTTCGCATTTCCCCTGGTACCCCCGCAGGAAATGGGCGGATTCAAAATGCTGTTCTACCACTAATTCATACATAGGCTGTTAAGTCTTGGTGGCGTAACTGCCGTAGAGTTTGACATCCTCTTTGCCTTCCGCCAGCTCTTTTAAATCCTTGATTTTTTTCTTTACAACCGGATGCACCAGGTCGGGCGCCAGGTCCGCCAGAGGCACCAGCACAAAAGCCCTTTCATGCAGTTTAGGATGGGGGACAACCAGGTTGGGCGGAGAATTAATTATTTGTTCCCCGTAAAACAGTAGATCGATATCAATGGGGCGCGGCGAACCGATGGGTACCCGCCCCAGTTTGGCCTCGATGCCCTTGGCCATGAAAAGCAGGGTGGCAGCCGGCAGGCGGGTGACTACTTTGATGACCATGTTCAGGAAACGGGGTTGGTTGGCATCACCCACCGGAGAGGTATCATAGATGGGCGAACACTGCTCAATTTTTAGTCTCTCAGATAAAAAATCGATTGCCATTTCCAGATTGCGCCGGCGGTCCTCCAGATTAGACCCCAACCCGAGATAGGTGGTCACCAATTGGGAACTCATCATATACTTATCCTTCATTACTCCAATTCTGCATTATTTGTTTAATCTTCTGTGCCAGTTTGGGATTGCTGCGCAGTCTTTCCACGAAAACCGGGCAGGTCTCCAGCAGAGAATTTTGTGCCGCTGAGGCCATGCTGGAAATCAGATTCTGAAAGCCTATATCGCCGGACGCCGGCCCAATTCCCGGCGCGCCGGATTCAATTTGCCGGCGTAAATCCTCGGCTGTGAAACGCATGGGCATTACACAGGACTTGTACCAGGGGCAATCCTTGCACTGAACCAGCCCGTAAGCTTCATTTAAGATATCTGCCATTTCAGACTCCTTGTCCTTTCAACGGCCGGACACAGCCTCAGAAACCCTGTTTTTCAATGCCGCCCAGCTTCCGAAAGGCTCCCTCATCTTCATTTTAACGCCATAGTTTAAAATCCGCAGGCTAACGGGTACTCTGGTTACGTTATATTGTCCTGTGATTTTTTATTGATGTCAAGTTAAATTGCTAAATTATGTGCATTTTCCGGCCTGAAAGCCCTGAAAATTGATACATATTCAGATGAAAAATCAGTTACAAAAACGGTTTAACCCACGGCCTTCGAGTAACTTTCGCAGTTTGTGATTACGTACTTTTACTCACTGCTTTCCAAAATATTCTTTATCCTCTGATGAAAGAAGTCCGGAACCCCTTCCGGCAAGG
>DATIKD010000327.1:0-2386 GCA_035477965.1 Dehalococcoidales bacterium
GTGTAGACTTAAAGCAGGGTAAACAGCTTGCCCTGATTGGGGCGCCCTGCCATTTTCGCCTCAGGGAAGGGCTGAAGAATCCGGTGGCTGCCGAAGCTTTTGGCGGCAACCGCTACGGACATCCGGAACTGAAATACATTCCAATCGAGAACTTGAACGCGAATTGATAGAAATGGCGGTTAGCCCCCGCGGCTTAAATCAGGGCTTAGATGCTGTTACGAGCAGTCTGCCCACTGCTTGCCAGGGTGACGTAGAGTTTGTTTTCATGTTATCTTAGTGATATTTGGAGGAGAGACGGATGACTAATTTTAAAACAAGATTGCGAGAAGGTCAAACAGTGATCGGCCCGTTCATGAAATTTAGCTACCCGGGGTTGGTCGAGATATTTGGCAATGCGGGATTTGATTTTGTAATTATTGACACTGAACATGGCCCGCAGGGTGCTGAGACAGTTGAAACTCTGGTCCGTGCTGCGGAACTGGTCGGTATTACACCGGTTGTGCGGGTACGCCGCAACGAGCCATCACTGATTTCTCAGGCCCTGGACCTGGGCGCGGAGGGGCTATTGGTGCCCCAGGTAACCTCTGAGCAGGATGCGCTGGATGTCGTGAAAGCGGCAAAATTTGAGCCTGAAGGAGGACGCGGGGTATGCTGCTACGTTCGGGCAGCTGCTTATTCACACGAAAATAAATTTGATTACTTTAAAAGAGCCAACGCTAACAATGTTACGATCATTATGATTGAAGGCAGACAGGGAATTGATAACCTGGACCAGATTATCAAGGTTCCGGGAGTGGATGTTATTTTTATTGGCCCGTATGATCTTTCCCAGTCACTGGGGTTGCCCGGTCAAGTTGATCATCCCCTGGTTATTGAAAAGATGAGGGAGGTAGCAGAAAAGGCGCAAAAAGCAGGTTTGGCCGTAGGTACTTTTGTGGACAATCTGGAAGCGGCTGCCCGGTGGAGCCGGTTGGGAGTACAATTTATAGCGTACTCGGTCGATACTGGCATAATCTACCAGGCTGCCCGGGATATTGTAGCCAGGCTGAAGGAGAATATAGGCAGCGCCCGGTAGGGATAAAGAAGTGATTAGCTGCAAGGAGGAGAAACAAATGAAAAAAGTTGTATCTTTTGGAGAAATTATGCTCAGATTAGCCACGCCGAATTACCAGCGCTTTGTCCAGGCCGAATCTTTCGAGGCCACCTATGGTGGTGGCGAAGCCAATGTGGCTGTATCGCTGGCCCATTTCGGACTTGATTCCACATTTATAACCGCAGTACCGGATAATGACATCGGCCAGGCGGCCGTAAACCATCTGAGACGATTTGGTGTTTCAATTAAATCTGTTTTACGGGTTAAGGATTCCCGGCTGGGAATCTACTTTCTGGAAACCGGAGCTTCCCAGCGTGCATCTCAGGTTATATATGATCGCAGTTTATCAGCCATTGCCAGCATCAAAGAAGGTGTTTTTGACTGGGAAGAGATATTTGCTGGCGGAGCCAGTTGGTTTCACTTCACCGGGATCACCCCCGCTTTAGGTGACCGGGTAGCTGCTGAAACACTCAGGGCCTGCCGCATCGCCAAACAGCACGGCCTGACCGTAAGCTGTGATCTGAACTACCGCAAAAAATTGTGGACCCGGGATAAAGCGCAAGCGGTGATGACCGGGCTAATGGATTATGTCGATCTAATTGTGGCCAATGAGGAAGATGCGGAGATGGTTTTTGGGATAAAAGCCAAACACACCGATATCGTCAAGGGAACTATTGATGATCAAGGCTACCGGGAGGTAGCCCGGGAGCTAAAAGAAAAGTTTGATCTGCAGCATGTGGCCATTACTTTGCGTGAAAGCCTTTCCGCCTCTGAAAATGGTTGGTCCGGCTTATTGTATGACGGTAAGGAATTTTACAAATCACGGCGATACCTGGTTCATATTGTTGACCGGGTCGGTGGGGGCGATGCTTTCGCCGGAGGCCTGATTTATGCCCTGCTGAAAGAGTTTTCGCCCCAGGAAGCGCTTGAATTTGCAACCGCCGCTTCCTGCCTGAAGCACACTGTCCACGGTGATTTCAACATGATCAAAGCAAGCGAAGTTATGCAACTGGCTGCCGGAGACGAATCCGGGAGAGTACAGCGGTAGATAATGTTGCGGGTTGAATTGCAGGTTGAACAGGGGAGAATGGCTGTTTCACTTAGAAGTTTATAGACTGGCGATTCGTCCGATTTTGCTTACCCGGCGAGTGACCAGGCTGACCTGGTAAATCGCCGGTGAAATGCATTATTAGGGGGAAAGTGGGTAATGCCTGAAATTGATTTGATGGATGTTTCACCGGAAGAGCTGGCATTACAGTCTAGCACCTCATTTCCTTTAAATTTATAGGCATG
>DATIKD010000328.1:0-22409 GCA_035477965.1 Dehalococcoidales bacterium
AGTCCTTGCCGGAAGGGGTTCCGGACTTCTTTCATCCGACGATAAAGCATATTTTGGACAGCAGTGAATCAATAATTATCTATAGCTTAACTCTTACGAGGTAGATGTGACAAACCACAGACAAAACCAAAACCTGTTTGACATCCGCCTTCACAATTATTAAAATGTGATTGGTACAATGAACCGATAACATGTCCGGCCTTGATTTTCTGTGTTAACATTTCACTGGCCTTTGCGTGGTTGTACTGAGGAGAGTGATTTTTAGTTGGCTGATGTAACCTCTCAGGAGAGCGAAAGTTTTGAAAGTCTTCTTCGGAGATTCAACAAGCGCGTTCAGCAGGAAGGTGTGTTGTCCGAACTGCGCCGTCGAGAGTTTTTCGAGAAACCCAGTATAAAGCGTAAAAGGAAAGAGGCTGCCAAAAAACGCAAAAGCACCAGACCTCAAAAGAAATAACCGGTAATGCAAACATATGGCACATCAATCGCGAGGGTTTCAAATCCCGGTTGATGTGCTATTTTTTTAAGCTTGAATTGAACGGAATCTGAATAAGGGCAGGTAAAAAATGGAAAGCGCTCTGATGCAAAAACTGAATTCAGACCTGAAACAGTCAATGAAGGACAAGACCGAACTCAGGACCTCCACCATCCGGCTTTTGATTTCCGCCATCCGTTATGCCGAAATGAAAAAACAGGATGCGGAATTCAACAAAAATCCCGGAGCTGATCTCAAGCAGATAACCATGAGTGATGCGGATATCCTGGGTGTCATCGCCAAAGAAATTAAACAGCGTGAAGACAGCATAACCGCCTACAAAGCCGGAAACCGCCAGGACCTGGCGGATAAAGAATCCACAGAAATGACCATTTTGAAAGCCTATATGCCGCAGCAGTTGAGCCCGGCAGAAATTACGGTGGAAGCTCGAGCAGTAATTGCTGAAACAGGGGCCAGGGGACTTTCCGACAAAGGCAAGGTAATGGGTAAACTGGTGGCCAAACTGAAAGGCAAGGCGGATGGCCAGGCAATCAATAGTATTGTGACTGATATACTCAGTAAAATGTAATACCCCTGTCTGGCTAACCGACAATAAATGTTTAAAAAGGGTGGTCCGGCATCCGTCAAGATCAGGTTTTATTATTTCAGCCTGTTCTATTACAATAAATAAGGATGTCAAAAGAGAATGCCCGCGTTGCAGACAGGTTTTGGCTATCGAAGTGTATAATTTTTGTTTTTGGGTGGTATCAGGCTTCTGACTGGCTGGTGCGAGGCTTTAAGAAAACCTTAACACTGGAAATCGGATTATTCCTGGAATTCGTAATCTTACCGTGGAACATTAACCGTGTGAAATAAAACCGGAATGAGAGAGTTACCCATCCGCTGGTTGTGTCATGAGAAAAATATTGTTCGCTTTTCGCTCTGTCATTACGATCATTTTAGTAGCCAGCTCCAAAATTTGTTCTTGAAGGTGTGATTCATGCATAGAATAGAAGTTCGTTTAAAACCTCATCTGCCTGATCCGTCCGGACGCGGGCTGGTCAAGGACATCCAGGATCTGGGTATCCAGGGCATCGTTGACGTCAGGGTGGTTGAAGTTTACTGGCTGGAATCCAATCTGGCCCAGGATAAACTGGAATTGATAGCGGGTAGTTTGCTGGCGGATAAGATAACTCAGGACTACTGGTACGGACAAACTGAGGTGGTTAAGGATAACGCCAACGGTTACCAAATTATTGAAGTGGCTTACAACGCGGGTGTTACTGACCCTGTCAAAGACAGCGTAATGAAAGCCATCCGCGACCTGGGGATTCTCAACGTCAGGGCTGTTGCCACCGCCAAAAAATACCTCTTGCGCGGTCAGGTCACTCCGTCAGAGATGGATACTATCGCCTCGCGCCTTTTGGTCAACCCAATCGTCCAGCACGTAGTCAATCAGGATTCCGTGCAATTTCCGGAAAGTCCTCAGTATACCTTTAGTTTCATCAAAGTGCCGCTGATACAGGCTTCCGCCGCCCAGTTGGAAAAAATCCGCCAGGATTATGGATTCAGCCCCAAAGAATTTGCCGTAATTACCAGCTATTACCAGACTAAAGAGGGCCGCGATCCTTCTGATGTTGAACTGGAGACACTGGCGCAGACCTGGTCTGAACATTGTGTGCACAAGACTTTTAAAGGCAAATATCATTATGACGGCACAACCATAGATAATCTGTTCAAAAGCACTATCGTAAAAGCCACCAAAGACCTTAATAAACCCTGGTGTCTGTCCGTTTTTGAAGATAACGCCGGAGTGATTGAATTTGATAATTACTGGGCGCTCTGTTTTAAGGTTGAAACCCATAATCACCCTTCAGCCGTAGAACCTTACGGAGGCGCATCAACTGGCATTGGCGGTGTATTAAGAGACCCGATGGGTACCGGACTGGGAGCCAAACCCATCCTTAATACCGATGTGTTTTGTTTTGCCCCGCCGGACTATCCGGCTGAAAAACTGCCGAAGGGAGTCCTGCATCCGCGCCGTATTTTCAAGGGCGTGCGAGCGGGAGTAGCCGATTATGCCAACCGCATGGGCATTCCGACCCCCAACGGCGCTATTTTATTCGACGAGCGTTATCTGGGCAATCCGCTGGTTTACTGCGGAACAGTCGGACTGATACCCAAAAGTATCGCCCGCAGACAGACCCATAAATCCGGGGATTTGATAATCGTGGTCGGCGGCCGCACCGGACGCGACGGCATTCACGGCGCCACTTTTTCCTCGGTCCAACTGCATGAAAAATCCAGTGAAGTTTCCTTCTCTGCCGTGCAAATTGGCAACCCCATTGTTGAAAAGAAAATGCTGGATGTGCTGCTGCAGGCACGCGACCTGGGACTCTACTCCCGGATTACAGACTGCGGCGCCGGCGGCCTTTCTTCTGCAGTGGGTGAAATGGGGGCGGAAACCGGCGCCAGAGTGGACCTGGATAAAGTCCCACTCAAGTATTCCGGTCTGACCTACGCCGAAATCTGGATATCGGAAGCCCAGGAGCGCATGGTCCTGGCCGTCCCGCCTGAAAACCGGGATGCTATCCTTAAACTTTTCGCCAATGAAGACGTGGAAGCAGCCGTCATCGGCGAGTTTACAGATAACAAACGCCTGCAACTTGATTACCAGGGATTAATGGTTTGCGATCTGGATATGGAATTTCTGCATAAAGGAGTACCTCAAATTGAAGCGGAGGCTGTCTGGCATCAACCCCGCTTTGATGAACCTGAATTTGCCGATATTAACATGGAAGATGAATTGAAAAAAGTTCTGGGTTCCTGGAATACCTGTTCCAAGGAGTGGGTCATCCGCCAGTATGACCATGAGGTACAGGGCGGCAGTGTGCTTAAACCGCTGGTAGGCGTCAATAATGATGGGCCAGGTGATGCGGTGGTAATCAAGCCGGTACTCAATTCGGACATGGGCGCGGTGGTGGCCAACGGAATAAATACCCGCTACGGCGATATTGATCCCTACTGGATGGCGGCTTCAGCTATTGATGAAGCTCTCAGACAAATCATCGCAGTTGGGGGTAACCTGAAGAAAATTGCTATTCTGGATAACTTTTGCTGGGGTTTGCCCAACACCCCTGAAATGCTGGGAGCCCTGGTACGGGCCGCTCAAGCCTGCCATGATATGTCGCTGGCTTTCGGCGTGCCGTTCATTTCCGGCAAAGACAGTTTTAATAATGAATATGAATATGAAGGTAAACGGATTGCCATTCCGCATACTCTGCTGATTTCCTCCATCGGTGTCATCGATAACGTCAATAAGGTAATCTCCATGGATTTAAAAGCCATGGGTGATGCTTTATATATTCTGGGTGTAACCGGTAATGAACTGGGCGGCTCAGAATACTTTGCCCGGCATCAGGCCACCGGCAACAATGTCCCCCGTGTGGACCCCCAGGCAGCCCGGCAAACCATGGAAGCCTTAAGCCTGGCAATTGAGAAAGGACTGGTCAAAGCCTGCCATGATTGCAGTGAGGGCGGGTTGGGAGTAGCTGTAGCCGAAATGGCTTTCTCGGGTGGCCTGGGCGCCGTCATCTATTTAAAGAATGTACCGCGCACCGGTCCATTGTACCGCAACGACTACGTTTTCTTTTCTGAGTCCAACAGCCGCTTCATTGTGGAAGTGGCCCCTGAAAACGAGGTTGAATTTATCCGGATAATGAAAGGAATCGATTGCGCCCAGATAGGTCATGTCAGCCAGGAAGAAGTGCTGCAGGTTCACGGCCTGGCCGGAGAACTGGTGATGAAAGCTCCGCTGGCTGAGCTGAAAGAAGCCTGGCAAAAACCCTTAAGGTGGTAGTTTTGGGTCATCTGCATACCGTAAAAAATGCAATGCAAAAAATCTGAGGTAGACACATGAAAAAAGTGAATGTACTGGTTTTACGCGGCCCGGGCTCTAATTGCGACCAGGAAACAGCCTTCGCATTTCAGCAGGCCGGAGCGGCGGCCTCCTTATGCCATATTAACCAGCTTATCCGCCGCGACCGCAGGATTACTGATTACCAGATTTTTGTGATTCCCGGCGGATTCACGTACGGAGATGATATAGCTGCCGGTCGAATCTTGGGGAATGAGTTGAAACTGAAACTGGGCGATGACATCCGCCGTTTTGTGGAATCCGGCGGTTTGATACTGGGCATCTGTAACGGTTTCCAGGTCATGACTAAATCCGGTATACTGCCGGAGATGGGCAGCCCACAGGCTCCTCCCCTGACTCTGACTCACAATGACTCCGGGCGCTTTGAATGCCGCTGGGTCAATCTGTTAATTAATAAAAAGAGCCCCTGTGTCTTCACCCAGGGACTTGACAGCATTTACCTGCCGGTAGCCCATGGCGAAGGCAAAGTTGTGACAGATATACGCGGATTGCGGGAACTAAATTCCGTCCTGTATTATACCGATGAAGCCGGCGACCGCCGGGCCGGTTATCCCCATAATCCCAACGGCTCGATGGATAATATCGCCGGAGTTTGCGATTCGACCGGCCGTATCTTCGCCCTGATGCCGCATCCGGAGAGGCATATCCGTTTCACCCAGCACCCCCAGTGGACCCGCAAAAAAGCTAGAGAGTTCGGTGACGGCCTGGCGATTTTTCAAAATGCGGTCAAGTTCGCCCGCAGCAAATAGTCATCAGGGTTTGATTGAAAAACACCGCCCGTCTCTGTTAGGGTTGGCGGCGCCATCTTGAGTGTTTCGTTTATGCAGGAGCTCCTCAAAAGGTAATTATGGATAATAAACCCCGGGCCATTTTCTTTGATCTGGATGATACCCTAATAGCCGATGATTTTCTGTCTGAAGGCGTCTGGCGCGAGGTCTGTGCCAGGTATGCCCCGCGCCTGGAGGGTGTCACGCCTGACCGGCTGTATACTCTGATCCGTTCTACCGCCAGTGCCTACTGGGCCGACGCCGAAAGGCACCGGCGCGGCCGGCTGGAACTGTATAAAACCCGCCGTAACCTGGTGGTGAAAGCCCTGGTTGATTCCGGAACTGGCTCGGAGGCTTTGGGACAGGAAATCGCGGATAGCTATTCAGCTCTCAAGGAGCAACTAATTGCACCCGTTCCGGGCGCAATTGAGACTCTGGAAAAAATCAGGCAGAAAGGAATCAGGTTAGCGCTGATCACCAACGGAGGCTCTGAAGTCCAGCGGAAAAAACTGGAACGCTTCGGACTTTCTGCCTTTTTCGAATACATACTGGTTGAGGGCGAATTTGGCGCCGGCAAACCGGATGCCAGAGTCTTTCAGTCCTGTTTGGCTAATCTGGGGGTTAAGCCTGAAGAAGTCTGGATGGTGGGCGATGACCTTAACCGCGACATTGGGGGCGCCCTGCCTTTGGGCATCCGCGCGATTTGGGTGGACTGGCGCGGGAAAGGACTCCCGCCGGATTCAAAAATTAAACCCTGGACCACAATCAAAGCAGTTCCTGAACTCTTATCTGAAATTATGGATTAAACTGCCGCCGGCCTGTTTTAGTTACCCCTGAACGGATAGGGGTTATCTCTCACGACAGATCGCTATTTTGGGGTCAGCGGCTGGCTCCTCCGCCGCCTGACCTGCCTCCGCCAAAACCGCCGAATCCCCCGCCTCCAAAAGACCCTCCGGGGCCTCGGAAGCCCCCACCGCTCCGGTACCAGCCGGTTGAATGTCCGCCGGACTTGAGGCTTCTGTAATTAGCGGACACCACCGCATCCAGTAAAGTGCCAAAAATGCCCATGCCCAGAGGCAGGATAATCATCCAGAGCAATCCGCCGAAACCAAAACCCAGGAAAAGACCGGAAATTACCCCCCAGATACCACCCAGCCAGATGCTTTTACTGCGGGCCATAAAACCCAGTAAATATATGCTGAACATGCCCAGCAATATCAGCGACCAGAAGGGAAACTTATAACTTGCCAGCGCTTTCTGAACCGGATTTTCTTCAACCACAGAGGGTGGGAGGCCGCCGCGAATATAGTTTTCCAGGGCAATTACCCCAGCTTCAATTCCTGCGTCGAAATCACCCTTCCGGGTTTGCGGTAAAATGTCATTGTCCAGTACTCTTCCTGCCCGTCCGTCAGTGATCACTCCCTCCAAACCGTAACCTACCTCAATGCGGTACCGGTAGCGTGAGACATTTTGGTCCCAGGCCACTAGCAGCAGAACACCGTTATCCTTACCTGTTTTGCCAATTTTCCAGTCTGAGAATAATCCGGCGGCATACTCCTCCAGTGAGTGTCCTGCGAGGTTATCCAGAGTAACCACCGCCAGTTCGGCTGAAGTATCTTTTTCCAGGGCGACCAGCCTGGCTTCCAGACGGGTGATGGTTTCGTCTTTCAGCAGGTATCCGAAGTCGTTGATAAAACCCACCGGTTGGGGGTAAGACTGAGCCTGCAGCGGACTGCCGGCCAGCAATAACACCAGAAGCCCTGCAAAAAAAGAAATAAAGAGACTTTTCATTTCTTAAAATCGACCTTCGGGACCTGGCTGGCGCCTTCTTCAGATTGGAAATAGGTTTTTGCGTTAAAATTAAACAAGGAGGCCAGGAAATTTGTGGGGAATCTTTTTATGGTGGTATTATAATCCCTCACCTGATCGTTATACCGCATACGCTCCACGTTAATGCGGTTCTCGGTTCCGGCCAGCTCATCCATAAGCTGCGTGACGGGCTGGACAGATTTAAGTTCCGGATAATTTTCCATAATAACCAGTAACCGGCCCAGAGCACTTTCGACTTCACTGCCGGCGGCCGCTCTTTGGTCGGGTGTGACGGCCCCTGAATACCGGCTGCGGGCTTCAGCTATCTGGGTAAATATTTCTTTCTCCTGAGTCATATAACCCTTGACCGATTCAACCAGGTTGGGGATCAAATCAAAACGGCGCTGGTACTGCGTCTCCACCTGGGCCCACTGTGAATCCACAGCCTGGGATTTGGTGACCAGTGAATTGTAATTCGCCCAGACCAATCCACCCAAAATCAAAATCAGCAACACCAACCCGCCGATTACGGCAAAACACCCGATGCGGCTGTTCAACTTAAACCTCCCTTTGAAAATAAAGAGTCTTCTAACCGGCGAAGCCGGAAGATTGCTTTCCTTCTTTCTGATTACATAGTATACTACCGATTTGAAAATATTTTAAATTTTGAAAAATCACTTTAAGGCAGTCTGACACGGCGGCCGAGAACCGGCTGACAGTGGCGGATAGGCCTATACCCGTTTGGATTTCCATCTTCCGGTGCGGAAATATGCCAGTGTTATCAGAGCCGAGGCCACCGAAGCAATGACCATTGCCCAGCGGATGCCGTAAACTCCCAGAGTAGAAAAATGAGGAATAGCCCAGGCCAGCGGAAGCTGGATGGCCCAGATTGTGACAATGCTGATAATCATATTCGGGAGGGTATCACCGGCGCTGGAAATGCAATTTTGCAGTACTGTGGTCAGGGCCATCACGATGTAGGCGGCCGTAGCTATGCGCAAGAAAGCGGCACCTATCCTGACCAGTTCCGGATCAGTGGTAAAAATACTGATGATATTATTAGCAAAAACTAAAAGCAGTACACCGCAAAACAACATGAATATCTGCACAATTCCGAGCGCCAGCCAGGCGCTTTTTTCAGCCCGCTCCGGTTTTTGGGCTCCCAGGTTTTGCCCTACCAGCACTCCGGCTCCGGAACCCAGTCCCATGGTGGGCATATAGATAAACATCTCTATGCGGGCGGCTATGCTGTGCGCGGCTACAGCAGTAGTCCCAAAGGGGGCTATAAACCAGGTCAAAAGTACATTGCCGAAGGACCTTTGCAGGTTCATCACCAGCGCCGGGATGCCAATCCGGAAAATCCGGCTGATAAGATTCAGATTGATCTGGAAATCGCTCAGAGACAGGCGGATCCGTGTTCGTCCGCCGAACAGCAGCCACATCGCAATTCCCGCTCCCAGGACCTGGGAAATCAAATTGCTCAAAGCCGCTCCGGCTATTTCCAAACGGGGAAAAAACCACAGGCCCAGCACCAGGAACGGGCATAAAGCCACATGGACGATGCGGATAATCAGTTCCAGTTTCATCGGGTTGAGGGTGTCTCCGGTGGACTGCATAATATAAAGTCCCATCAGCAGGATTTCCATCGCAACCCAGCCGCAAAACATGACCCTCATATAAGCGGTGCCCTGCTCCACCACTTCCGGCGCCAGTCCAAACATGCCGATCAACTGCGGAGCGAAAATGAAGCCCGGGACGGTGACAATCGCTCCCCAAACTATACCGATCGTCAGGGCCTGGCCTGCCACTCTCCTGGCTCCCTGTATATCGCCTGCCCCTATATAGCGGGCTACCAGGGCTCTGACGCCCATAATAATGCCGAAATCTATCGAAGTTACCAGCATGAAGATTATATTGGCGATGCCGGCTCCGGCCACGGCCGCACCGCCCAGCCGCCCAATCCAGACCATATCCACCACCTGGCTGATGACAAACAGCGTCTCCATCACTATCATCGGCCAGGACAGGAGCAATAAATTTCTTAAAATTGGCCCCTGTGTCCAGTCTTTCCTCAGGCGGTTCATTTGCGGGGAATTGTCCGGTTTCTCAGCCATACCGTCCAGTCGTTATACGATTAAACTTTATAATTAAACCAATATTAACAGTTGATACCAGCTAATTCAATCATCGTGTAGGATAATAATAAAGGTTATTTTACAGCCGGAATCGCCTGAAGACAGGACATCACGAGGGGGTATTGATAGGGGAAAGAGAATACAACAACATGGGCAGAAGTTCTCAGTTATGGAGCATAAATTCCTAATCTTTGGTTCTTGGCCTGCTTTGCCAGGTCAGTCAAAATGGCCTGATATTTGATATCGGGCGGATAGGGTACCGCCGCCGCTAACCCATTCCTGACCAGTTCGGCGTTGATAAAAATATCATCCACGTAAACGTATCTGAGGAGCCGGTTAAAGCGGTCTGTTTCGGAAACGTCTTTTTCCAGTCTTACCCTTTTGCCCATAACCAGTTCCTCATTTTTTTCTTTAGCTTCCCGACTGAAGCGTTCCGCCGGCTGGTTGTTCCTCTCCAATTCAGGTGCGTCTATCCCGATATATCGGACAGTCCGCAACCGGCCATCGATGTTGACTTCAATGGTGTCTCCATCAATAATTCGAACCACAAAGCCGGTCTCAAAGGCAGAATTCTGTTCCGTGGAAGGCGTTGCCGAAGTTGCGGCAGAGGGTTCAAAGTCAGTCTGCCAGCTAACAGAAGGAGTATTCGGTATGGTTTGACTGGTCCCCGGCTGACAGGCGGGGATAATTAACAATACAGCCAGTAATACAGACCAGAATATTTTCTGCTTCATCTTGTATCAGCCTGTTAACCGGATATTTTGCCTTTTTCAGATATAAATACACAGCCGCTGACTAAAAGCCAAACTCCCGCCAAACCGCCGGGAAAATGGATGGAAAATACTAAACCCGTTTGGTTTTCCACTTGCCGAATCTGAAATACAGGAAGGTGGCAACAGCGGCTGCTACCGGAGCCGCTACCATGCCAATCCTGATGCCGTACACTTCCAGGCCGGTATAGCGTGAAAGGGCAAAAGCCAGGGGAAGCTGGACCAGCCAGATCATACCAATGTTGATTATCATCATGGGCAAAGTATCCCCGGCTCCGTTGATGCAGGCGCTCAGGGCAGTAGCCAGTCCCATAACCAGATACGCGCCGGCCCCGATTCTGAGGAATTTGCCCGCTATATCTATTAAAGCCGGGTCAGATGTAAAAAATCCCGCAATCTGGTTTGCCCAGACCAGTATTACTACCAGGCAAATCAACAGAAACCCCTGCAGAATGGCAGCTCCCAGCCACGTGCTCCTGACAGCTCGCTGAGGCATTTTGGCACCCAGGCTCTGGCCTGACAGAACGGCTACTCCTCCGCTCATTCCCATACTGGGAGTGCTGACAAATCCGTTGATGTTTCCGGCCAGGCTGTGGGCCGCCAGCGCCAGAGTGCCGAAGGGAGCAATAATCCAGGTCAGAATGAAATTGGAAAAGGTCATCTGAGCCATGGAAATCAAGCTGGGTATGCCAATTTTTAAAATCCGCCAGGTAATAGAGGGGCTAAAACGGATATCACTCCATGAAAGCTTGATGCGGCTGCGCCCGCCGAAGATGAACCAGATGCCGATCAGTCCGCCCAGCGCCTGCGAAACCACGTTGCTCAGTGCTGCTCCGGTAATTCCCAGGTTGGGGAAAATCCATATTCCCAGTACCAGTAACGGGCACAGAAGGAGATGCAGGGAGCGGACTATTATTTGGGTTATCATGGGGCTCATTGAATCTCCGGCGGCCTGTCGGATATAAAGACCCATGACGTGCAGCTCCATGCTGATCCAACCGGCGAACATCACCTGCAGATAACGCGATCCTTCCTGTAAAACTTCAGGTGAAACTCCGAACATTCCGATCAGGTATTTGGCTACCGAAAACCCCACCAGAGTAACCAGCAAACCCCAACTGACAGCCAGAATGTAAGCCTGCGCAGCCACTTTCCGGGCATTCTCCGGTTCTCCGGCGCCGACAAAACGGGCGATCATGGCCCGCATTCCGGAAATGATAGCCATATCCACCACGGAAATCATGAAAACAAGCATCAACCCAATGCCCAGGCCGGCGATGGCGGCCGAGCCTGCGCGGCCAACCCAGACCATGTCAAAAAGCTGTGAAATCATGTACATGGCTTCTGTCACCATCATTGGCCAGGATAATAGCCACAGATTGCGCAAAATGGGACCCTGAGTCCAGTCTTTGCCTCCGGATAACTTTGCCGGCAGGTTGATTTTTGCAGCATTAGCCATATGATTTCCCGGTTAGACCCTTTTGGTCCTCCACTTGCCGAACTTAAAATAAAGGAAACTGACCGCCGCGGTAGTAAAAACGGCTGTGACCAGGGCCCAGCGGATGCCGTTGGCTTCCAGTCCGGTATGATTGGCCAGAATGAAAGCCAGGGGTATTTGTACCAGCCATATCATTCCGATGTTGATGATCATCGTCGCCAGTGTATCACCGGCCCCGTTGATACAGGCCATAAAGGCTGCTGAAAGTCCCATTACCAGGTAAGCGGCGGTGGCTATTCTCAAAAAAGTGGTGGCAATCTTAACTGTTTCCGGGTCCTGGGTAAAGAGACCCACAATATTTTCCGCCCAGATAAGGATAACGATGATGCAAACAACCAGAAATCCCTGCAATACAGCCGCTCCCAATAAAGTACTTTTAACCGCTCTTTGCGGCTGTTTGGCTCCCAGGTTTTGTCCCGCCAGCACACTCATGCCGGCGCTCATGCCGATATTGGGCGTGCTGACAAATCCGTTAATATTGTTTACCAGGCTGTGAGCAGCCAGTGCGGCAGTACCGAAGGGGGCCACAATCCAGGTCAAAAGGAAATTGGAAGCCGTCATTTGAACCATAGAGATAAGGCTGGGTATGCCAATTCTGAGCAACCTCCAGGTCATGCCGGGGATGAAACGGATATCGCTCAACCGCAGTTTAAGGCGAGTATGTCCGCCGAACAAGTACCAGAAACCGAACAGGGCTCCCAGGATTTGCGAAATTACGTTGGCGAGCGCCGCTCCGGTGATCCCCATCGCGGGGAAAATCCAGAGCCCCAGCACCAGAAACGGGGAGATTGCCACATGCACCACCCGGATAATTACCTCCAGAATCATGGGGTTGAAAGAATCACCGCTGGATTGCATAATATACAATCCCATCACCAGCATGCCCATGCTGATCCATCCCAGAAACATCACTCTCAAATATCTCGTGCCTTCCGTTACCACTGCCGGTTCAACTCCAAACATGCGGACCAGTGGTTCAGCCAGGAAATAGCCGCCTACACTGACAATCGCTCCCCAGCCGAAGGCCAGTATATAAGCCTGGGCGGCTACCTTGCGGGCATTAACCGGGTCGCCGGCACCCACAAAGCGGGCTATCATGGCGCGCATTCCGGCGATAATCGCCATATCCACGGTAGATACCATGAAGCAGATCATCAGGCCGATTCCCAATCCGGCCAGGGCGGCTGAACCGGAGCGTCCTACCCAGACCAGATCAAATAACTGGCTGACCATGTAGGTGGCTTCCATGACTATCATCGGCCAGGAAAGAATAAGCAAGTTGCGGAGAATCGGTCCTTTGGTCCAGTCTCTACGGCGGGAAGTTTCCTGGGCAGAAGCAGAATTACCGGTTGTTTCAGACATTAAGAACAGTCACTTTATCAGCACACCTTTGATTTAAATAATCTTAACCGTTTCATTGTCTTTGTGCAAATTTGATGCTATTATGGCGGTGAGTTCTGGCGGTAGAGTTTTTCTAACACAGGCACCTGGCATAATCTCAACCCTGGCAGCGCTCTTATCCAAAATATAAATCTGTAACGAGCCTGGGTTAAGACTGAATATTATGGCAATACTCTGATTTTTCATAATCACGGTGTGAAAACAAGGTCATGCTGGAGGCCTCGAAAGGCGAGGCCGAGACACCTGATCTTCCTTTTCCTGTCTTGCTGGAGGCCTCGAAAGGCGAGGCCGAAGCATCTGGAGGAGGGGTATAACTCCATAGAATTACCTTTTACAACCGGCATGTAAGACTTTAACAAAGTTGCCAACATTTCTGTGAATAATTAGGACAGCAGTGCCCTGGTAGAATAAATTTAGGAGATTGAAATGGTTCAAAAATCGCTGGCCGCCAGAGTGGATGAGTTGACCGAGCAGGTTAAAAAACTTAGCGGATTGGCCCGGCAAGTAGATGCTCTAAAAAAAGAAATTAAAGCTAAGGAATCCCGCCTGGCAGCTCTTGAAGACATTGAAGCCATCCAGAGGCTGCAGTGCGCCTACGGCTACTATCTGGAACACTGGATGAGTGAGGAAATTATCGCTTGCTTTTCAAAAAGTCCGGAGGTTTCAGCCACCTTTGTTGAGGGCACCTATAAAGGCCCGGAGGGCATCCGCCGCTATTTTGGCCGTATGCCGTCAGCACCCCCGGATTTTATGCACCAGGTCATGCAGGTTTCACCGGTTATCACACTGGATACGAAGGGTACGTCCGCCCGTGGGCGCTGGTACGGATACGGCGCTCTGGCGCTGCCGGCCGGAAAAGGCGCCCGCCAGTTGTATATGAGTGTGGTTTATGAAATGGAATACATAAAAGAGGAAGGCATCTGGAAGATTTTCCGGCTGGATTTACTGATGCACTATGCTTATTCACCTGAAAATGGCTGGGTCAGCCCGCAAAAGTTGAAAGCGGCTGAAATTCCCGCTGAACCCATGAAGCTTAATCCGGATAAATGGGCTGAATATGAGACCGGATATCCTTCCGGTTTTATCCTGCCGCATAGCTTTAAGCATCCGGTTACTGGTGAAGAAACCCCTGAAACGCGGATAAATGCCGGACTTAAGCTTGAACCCAACCGTTACCGCACTTAAAACCGGCTTAATAGGGAAGTCCCGAGTCAAATTAATCAAACTTGACAGCCTGCCTGATTTCAGCTAATATACCTAGCATGTCTAGGTATTAAGACTGGCGAGGTATATACCAGTAAATCAAATTAGTGAAGGAGGGTCAGGATTTCATGCGTGTCATATCAATTTTGGCGGCCATTCTGGGAGTCGTAGTTCTGGTAATGGGTATCATGTTTATCAATCAGGCCGGTGTCGCAGAAGAAAAGGTGGCTAAGGAAATCGAACCGTTGAAGGTTTCTGATGTCGATTCACGTTATGATGCGGTTAAAGCCAGGCAGGCCCAACTGGCGCAGGCGGAGGGCGCCGCCCTACAGGCCGGTAATCCCAGTATGACCTACACCTATTTAACTCTCCAGAGGACATCGCTGGGGTTAACTCGTTCCAATCTGGGTATGGCAGACTTTATCCGCATGGCTGGTATCATCAACATCGTTCTGGGCGCGGGAGTCATTCTTCTGGCGATCGGAATGTTTTTTAGACGTAAATAACCCTTTGCCCGGGTCAGAATGCACTAAAAAAGAGAGCCTCTGAAAGGCTCTCTTTTTTAGATACACGTTGTTATTATGTGGTTTTAAAAGTGTGATAACGGTCAGGCTTTAACTTTGGCCGGGGTATCAGACACCGCTCCTTTTTTCTTCATCCAGGATACCAGCAGTTCCGGTGACAGGAAAGTGGCGCTTACAGCGCCGGAAATGCAACCGATAATCAGAACAATTACAAAATTCTGAATGGCCGACCCGACGAATAGCAGAAGAACAAAAAGAGTGATGAGAGTGGATATTATGGAGTTGAAAGAACGCGCCAGAGTCTCCACAATGCTGGCATTGGCCACAACTTCAAAATCCGTACTGATTCCGCGGGCGGTGTTTTCACGTATACGGTCAAAAACGATAATGGTATTATTGATACTGTAACCCAGCACCGCCAGGATGCCAGCCACAAACATCAGGTCGATCGACCAGTTCAGGATCTGGCCCAGAATGGCAAAGACGCCCAAAGTAATCAGGACATCCAGGCTTAAGCCAGCAACGGCGCACACCCCGAACTTAAATGGATTGGGCATTTTGCGGAAAGCTATGGCAATATAGATCATCATTCCAATTACGGCTATCACCACCGCAATCGCCGCATTTCGGATAGATTCGACGGCAATATTTTGCGGTACGCTTTCATAACTAATGTTCAAAGCTCCAAATTTGGCTTCCAGAGACGCTTCCACTTGCTGGGTTTCGGCCAGAGTAAGTTCACGAGTTTGTATAAAGAAATGCCCGGCGCTGGAAAGCGATACGGCAGCTTCCGGGAAACCCAGGTTTCTCATTTCAGCCCTGAGATCTTCTTTTAACACCTGTTGTTCAAATCCAATGGTCATTTCAGTGCCGGCCTGGAAATCAATCCCCAAATTAAGACCCAGCACCAGCAGACAGATGATGCTGATCAAGGCCAGTGCACCACCGACGATAAAATAATAGCGGCGTTTATTTACGATATTCATTCTTATTTACCACCTGCAGTTCTGAATAAGCCCACTTTTTGGGCAATGGATGTTCCTATGAACAATCTCAGTAAAGTACGGGTGACAGTGATGGCGCTGACCATAGAAACCAACACACCGATGAAGAGTGTCAGAGCAAAGCCGGTGATGAGAGTGCTGGCGACCACAGTGGAGGATCCCATAAAATACATAATGCCGCAGGCAATGAAGGTAGTTACGTTGCAATGCAGAATTGAAGACCAGGCACGCTTGAAGCCGGCTTCTATTGCCGCTCCAACGGTGCGTCCGGCCCGCAATTCTTCCTTCATCCTCTCAAAAATCAAGATGTTGGCGTCCACCGCCATACCTATGGAAGCTATGAACCCGGCCAATCCGCCCAGAGTCAGAGTAACCGGCAGTAATTTGAAAACGGTCAGATTGACCAGTACGTATATCAACAGGGCTACTGAAGCCAGAAGGCCGGGCAGGCGGTAGTAAATGATCATGAAAATCATTACCAGCAGCAAGCCTATCAGACCGGATATAAATGCCAGGCTAACAAACTCAGCGCCCAGGGTGCTGGACACGTTTTCATTGGAAATCAATGTCAGCGGTACCTGCAAACGGCCGGCGTTCAACAGGTCCCTGAGTTGACTGGCTTCTTGTTGTTCCATGCCTTCAATTTGACCCCGGTCCGTGATATGACCCATCACGGAGGGTGCGCTCAGCAGTTCATCTCCTGAGAAAATTCCCAGCGGAGCGTTGGTTTTTACCAGGCGTCCGGTTATTTGGTCGGATAGAATGCTACCTTGACTGTCCCATTCAAATACCAGCAACAATTTACCGAGACTGTCGGTAGTGATCGAAGTGTTGGTTTTAAAGAAAGAACTGGTTAGAGCCACCGGTATCCCATCCAGTTCGCCCATGGCAGGTTTCCATTTCTGTTCGCCTACGGTCCATTTGGCAGCGGGATCCCCGGCTTCGGTCAATTCACCAAATTCCAGAATAGCAGTTCTACCGATCAGGTCAACAGCTTCATTGATATCATCGATCCCGGGCAATTCAACCAGAATGCGGTTGCCCCCTAAAAGTTTAATATTAGGCTCAGTCGCACCCAGTCTATCCACCCTGGTGCGGATCACATATTCATCAGCCTGCATATATTCTCGGTGCTGTGCTTCCGGAACATTAGAAAGGTCGGCTTGATAAACCAGCCTGACCCCGCCCATCAGGTCCAGACCCAGCTTAATCGGACGGTCGAATAATGTACCACCGGTGCTGGTGCTCAGGGGAAAAACCACCAACCCCGCAAGAGTAACGACCGCAATGATAATCAGGAATACGATGGTATTTTTTCGCATAGGAACCCTAACCTTTAAAAATTTTGCTTCTATTATATTAAACGATTTTTGATATAAGATAAAGCCTCGCCCCGGTTACAGATTTCACCGGCAGCTTGCGCCTCTCTGACAGATTCCAGTATTTCCCGCAGACGGGGGCCAGGTTTCAATCCCAATTCATTCATCAAATCATAGCCATTAACCAGTTTGGCGGGTGCGACCAGAGATTTATCCAGAGAATACTGCTCAAGCGTGTATTTAACCTGCTGCAGATGCCAGCTCCACTGTTGTGGGTCCAAATTAGGCCCGCGGGCTGCCAGATGATCAGCCAGGCTCAAAAATAAAATATCAATAGCAACAGCCCCGGTATCTCTGAAGAAACGGTAAATTGCCCTCCGTGAAGGTAATCCGGTCTGACTCATCTGGGTCGGCCTCATGTGGTTTTGCACCATGCATTCCACCAGCCGGATATCTTTATTACTGAAGCGCAACCGTTCCATGATTTTTACCACAGTGACCGCACCCTGTTCGTTATGGCCGAAAAAGCGTATCCGCTCTTTATCAATAATGCGGGTTTCCGGTTTGGCGATATCATGCAAAAGTGCAGCCAATTTGACCAGAACAGCATGACTGGTATCTTTAGAAACTGGAGAGTTGAAGTGCTCCGCCAGAGAGTCTGACCAGGGCACTTCACTCAGAATGGCGGATGTTATGAAAGCGCATGACCCGCTGCGCATAATAGACCCGGCGGCGCTGACTGTTTCCAATGAGTGGTTCAAGACGTCCCAGTGGTGTTCCTTCGGCTGTTCCACATCCCGTGAATGCTCCAACTCGGGGAACAAAACTGTTAAAATTCCCAGTTCATCCATTTCGCGCAGCTTGAGAGCCGCTTCACTGGAAGCCAGCAGTTTCACCAGTTCTTCTCTGGCCCTTTCACCGGCTACTCTGGAGAGTTCCGCCGCATCCCGCTGTACTAGACGGCGGGTGTTTTCATCCAGAGTCAGGTTGAGTTCTGCCGCCAGCCTGAAAACGCGCAAAAGGCGAGCAGGATCGGACCTGAAAATATCATCCGTGACTGCCCGTATTATTTTTACCTGCAAATCTTTTTGTCCCTGAAACGGGTCAATCAGTTCCGGTTGGTCGGGCCTTTCCAGGAAATCAGTCAAATCAATTGCCATGGAGTTGATAGAGAAGTCGCGCCTGGCTAAATCCGTTTTTATGTCGCTTTGTATGGTTGAGAAGTCAAGGTTAAAGTGGCTAAAACCCGCGCTATTCCTATCTGTGTCAATAACCACTCTGGCAATACGGTTGATATCATCCAGAAGAACAAAGGTACCGCCGATCTCGCCGGCCAGCCTCTTTCCGTATTCCGGTGCATCCTCTGTGACGGCAATGTCAATATCGGAAGTTAGTCGTCGAAGTAGATGGTCGCGGACAAATCCACCCACCAGAAAAGCTTTAGTCTGCCTTCCGTCGGTAAAACGCTTTATCTTTTGTAGAACCATAAAGATGTCTGTGTTTATCACACTAAGCCTTAATCAGGCACTCCGTGTAAAACTATAACTTCAAGTGCGGCAGGTTATCAAGTGGTGATCAGGACTAAAGCGTGGGCTGAAAACTGCGGATTTTGGGGAGACTGGCTTTGAAATTTTTCAGGCTTTGGTTTCTTGCAGTAGCAGTTCAGGTTCTTCTCTCTCAGGCTGAACTTTCACCAGGTCTTCCGGTTTAGCCACCAAATCCACATACAACACCCCGTTTAAATGGTCTATCTCATGTTCCAGCGCCTGAGCCAGCAAACCTTCGGCTTTAATCCGGATTTCTTTCCAGTCGGCATCCCGGCCTTTGGCCGTCACCGTCAATGCTCTTTTAACCTTGCCGCAGTATCCCGGCACGCTCAAACAACGTTCTTCTATCTCGCGTTCGCCGGATTTTTTAATTATTTCCGGATTCAGCATCACGATATTTTCAGCATTCTCCTCCGGCAGGCAGATGGTAATAATACGCAACGGCACTCCCACCTGCGGTGCGGCCAGACCCACTCCGTTCATGGCAAACATGGTTTCCAGCATGTTTTCAATTAACTTGCGTATAGAAGAATCCGCACCAGGCACTTTTTTGGCTTTTTGTCTCAGTACCGGGTCCGGTAATGTCCTAACAGGCAGAACGGCCAATGTAATCCCTCTCCAAAAACTCACAAGCAATCTCTATTTGTTATTTTAACAAATATCCTTCCAACCGTACACCGCTAGCTTATTTCAGGGTTTACCCGGAGCTCTTGAATGTGTTTAAGGCTTTGAGTGCCATAGCCGCCATGGCTACCAGTAAAATATTCCGCAGAAAGAGCAGGATTACAGGGACGGTCTCCAGCTCCAGCAGTTTCAGATAGTTGACGGGGAAGATCAGGTAGGTCAAAATGCCGATCAAACCAAAGATTGTCCAGATTACCCGGCGTCCCTGACTGAACACCAGCGGGAGTGCCGGCAACAGCCAGATGATATACTGGGGCGAAAAAACCTTGCTGGTAAAGAGCAATACCGCCAACACCAGAATAAAGTATAAACCACAACGGGTAAACTGGCTTTTGCCGGGTTTTACCTGCCGCCAGATGAAAAAATATACTAATAACAGGCTTGCTCCCTGGACATAAACAGACAGGCTGGTTAAAATATTTGCCAAACTGCCAGCCAGATTCCACGAGCCGAACTCATAAGACAAGGAAACCTGGAGTAGTCCTGTTTTGTAGCACACTAGCAGGATAGAGCTGTAAAGGCTTTCTAATTGTATGTTTCTCAGGCTGTGATAATCAACCAGACTCATTAAGTACTGGGGACCGGCAATGAGAAACGGCAGAAGTATTGACAGGCAGACTATTCCGAAAGCGGCTACACCGGATATCAGTGGACGGATCTGACGGTTCTTCAGATAGATGATCAGGTATACAGGCGCCAGAACCGCCGGATAAAGCTTGGTCATCACTCCCAGAGCCAGCCAGATCCAGGCGGTTTTATGTTTGCCGGTCCAGAAATAGTAAACTGAAATCAAAGTCATAACAGCCGGAAAAATATCATATTGCTGGCCGATGATTGGTCCAATGACCAGGATGCCGGCGGTATAAGGCGCCATCAATTGCCAGGGAGATTTGCCGAGCCGCCGCGCGATTTTATAAACATACCACAGGCCCAGCAACGCGAAAATCCAGGTTTCCATCTGATAAAGGACTGAGAAGATAATCCACTGGTCAGTTAACAGGCGCGGCAGAATGAAAAACAGAAGTGAAAACGGAGGATACTCCAGGGCGAAATCACGGTAGGGCATCTGGCCCTGAATAATACTGGTAGCAAAGTCAAAAAAGATGCCGGTTGGGGTGTATTGGATGCGGTAGATAGTTTGAAATAACAGAAAGAAAACGGCCGTAATCAGTGCGCCGAAAAGCAGAAACTCTATAACCGGCCGCAGTTCCCCTTTATTGCGAGAGGCTGGGTGTTCGGCCTTTGCCAGGGGATAATTACGCCTGCTCCTGGGCATTTTCCCCTTTTTCTCCTCACAAATTAGTTTTTACCTTGATGGAATTAACCCAACCCCGCGGCAGGATTATTTATTCCGCCGCAACCGCCCGACATTATGATGAAGCCTCCACCGGTTTTATACGGTGGAGGCCTGCCAAATGACCGCAGATTGTCTTATTTTTTGTGTAACTTGCGGCGCCGGTAATAGGCGAAGTACCAGATAAGGACACCCGCCGGAATCCAGACGAAGCCGAAAACGCCTAGCCAGATCAGGAGATTAATCAGGCCCTTGCCGAAAATAATAAAGCCGTTCCAGGCACTGCTGGCGACACTGCTCGGCTTCCAGGTGCCAATTATATTGATATATTCGACTCGCGTAACGGAATTGGAGTAACCCTTATCATCATTTACTGTAAGACTAACGGTAAAGTTACCGGGTGCTCGATAGGAATGAGTGGGAGAGGCCTCAGTGCTGGATCTACCATCGCCGAATAGCCAGTAATAATTATATGGCGGGAACCCGCCGGTTACTTCAGCGCTGAATTTGATTGTTTCATCGGTACCGGCACTCACTTTGGAGGCGGTAAATTTTAAAGCCAGGACGGCTTCTTCAAGGTTAATATTGATCAATGATGTGGAAGAGGTCCGCTCCAGGAACAACATGCGGCCTCTGATTTGCTCGATTTGGGCGCGCACGTTGGTCAGTTCGCGCTGGATGCTGAGGATGTCTTCGGTACGAGTAGCATCAGCCATAATTTTCAGTAATTGGATTTCAGTAGCCTGCAGGTTTTTGATCCGAGCGTCCAAATCACTGTATTCTTCGCTGACATCCTGGCTGGAGGAGGATTCGGAAGTAATGCTTTTAGCCAAATTCCGTAACTCCGCCATGGCGATATCATAGTTTTCAGCCAGCACCCGGATTGAGATGTTACCCACATTGCGTTCGTTCTCTTTCCACTGCTGGGAATTTACCACATATCCTCCGTGTCGGACAGCCAGTTGGTTGATACCCTCAAGGGCGACTGAAATTTGATTGACAACCATTTGAAGGCTGCCGGTCCTCACAATCATCCGGCTGGAAGGCAGGGCACTGGACGCAGCCTGATTGGAAGGAGCTGAATCCTTACCAGCCGTAGCTGACGGAACGGTGATCATGGGTGGCGACTGTTTGGTGGCAGCCGCAGTATAAGTTACCGACCCGCGTTCGCCGGAACTGTAGTTCGCGTTGGGTGCCACGGATACCTGTTTAGCCGGTGCGGAACAACCCAAAACAGATAAGAAAACAATCACTGCCAATCCAAAAATTATCACTTTTTTCATTTTTAGCTCCTTGCCTTCAGTCCTGTTACGGCCTCAGTCAAACAGTTCTCTGAAAAGCGGCGCAGTTTTTATCAATTTCTATTGTGTATACAGTTACTAACGCAGCCGCCGGATAAAAGTTAGCTGTCTCCCGTAAATTGAATGCTTTTCTCACTCAGATTAAGGTAATTTCTGATTTAGTTCATTCGTTCAGGATCAATCCATCCGGACAGCATTTAAAATCCCTGATTAAACTGTTTTGCATTTCTTCAGACAGCCGGATATTCCGCCTGCTTTCCGGCAGTCTGGCCCTACTGAATCCTGCCTCGATCATTTATCCGGTGTCATTTATCTTCTTTACTAATTTATAAGTATTTTGATACAAAATTATATCATTGTAAAGTACAGACATTTAAGCAGCCTGGAATCAGAGTCAACCAGGACCCGTGCAACTTCCTGCGGAAAGGCATCTACAGGATGAATCTAGCTTTAAACCAGACCCACTGGATCAATATCGATTCCCCAGCCCCTTGGAAAATCAATGCCGGCCAGGAAATCAGCCGGGTTATAGGCCCTGACAATCAACTGCCAGCGGTATTTGCCGTACAGGCGGGGTACAAATGCCGGCGCCGGACCGATCAGGCTGATGTCTGCCAGCCCTCGGGACTCTCTTTCTCCGGTCAATAAATCGCGCATTTTTTCAGCTTTATTTTGGCAGGTTTCCAGGCTGGTATGGGCATAAACCAGGCGAGCCAGGCGGCTAAAAGGCGGGTAGCCCAATTG
>DATIKD010000329.1:0-6714 GCA_035477965.1 Dehalococcoidales bacterium
CGTGAAAGACCCGCCTGCCTCAATTGAATCAGTTCCAGTGTTTTCTTTTTTGCCGGGGTTAAGGAACGAGCATAACTGGTTATACGTTTAACTTTGGGAAAAGCGGTCTTGAGAGTAAACAGGACCTGTCCCAGATCTTCAGTTTTCATAACCAGGCTGTTGGCATCCTGAAGGAAAATATTCTCGCCCCCGGCCAATATCCACATGGCTACATTGCGAAATGATTCGTTGGGAGGGTCTTTCAGCACCATCCCCACCACTTTTTGCATCCCGCCGGATTGTCCGGCTTTGATCGTAATTTCCATGATGCGGTCGCGCAGCATTTTAGCCACCGCGATATCACGTTTGATTTCTTCCAGGGTACGCATTTCAAAGGGAACGTCTTTATATGAATTGCAAAATTTGCATTTATTCCAGGGACAACTGCGGGTGCAGCGAATTAGCAAAGAGTTAGCTTCGCTGGGGGGGCGGATTGCTCCTATCTCAAAGGATAAAGCCATTCTAACTCCGCGGGTTACAGATTGTAGTCCCTGAATAAACAGGTTCACTAACCCTTTAGTCTGATTATATAAGACTGCACCGCTAAAATAAAGAAAGGTTATCCTTAAACGTAATTGGAGACTTCCATTCGAATAATAGAGAGCGGTAGAAATTTAAACGGGCGATTGGCAACCTTTCAGGTGCCGGCACATCTGAGTCTCAACGGTCTGTTTTAACCCACATCCGTTCTCCATCCGTGGTAAACTCAATGGTGCCGGATAAATCCGTGCGGTAAACCACCCGTCCTTCCATTCTTTTTAAAACCTCAGGTGAAGGGTGCCCGTAACGGTTACCAGCGTCGCTTGAAATAACTACGAACTGAGCTTGCGTAGCTGAGAGGAAACCTGGGGAAGAAGAACTGCGCGAGCCATGGTGAGCGACTTTAAGGATGGTGCACCGGATATTCGCTCGGGCTTTCAGCAGTTTCATTTCAGTTTCCTGGTCAATATCTGCAGTTAACAAAAAGCTGTGTTCACCATACGTAATTTTTGCCACGATTCCAGCGCTGTCAACCTCCTCTTTATCACCGGAATAATCAGTTCGGCCAGGGTTCAATATTTCTATACATGTCCCGTTTTTAAGCTTGACTTGCTGGCCTTTCTCAGCCAGGGTCATGGGCAAATTTTTTCGCTCAAGTATTGATTGCCATTCTGAATACATTGAGGTTGAAGCGTGTATATTGGGCGCCAGCACCTGTTGGACCTGGTAGCGTTTAAGAGCCTCCACCAGGCCAGTCAAATGGTCAAGATGGGGATGCGTCAGAATTACCAGCGACAACCGGCGGTCCCAAAAAGGCAGCTTCCGGCTCAACTCTCTGACCAGGGCATGAGGGCTGAGACCGCCATCTACCAGAATATTTTGACCGGCGGACTGAATTAATATTGCATCCCCCTCACCTATATCCAGAAAACTGACATGCAAGCGGGAGTCCGGCAGTGTGGCGGCCATTGTGGAACTCAAAAAAGCCACCACCAGAAGGGGAATAAGGGTGTACTTTTTGGGAGTCCGGTAAAACCAGTCCCGAATCTGAATCAAACTTTTAACCAGATGCGGCCAGGCGGTCAGTATTTGGCGGTAATAGGATCTAAAAGCCATGCTCAAAAACAAAATCAGGTAGTAAATTCTGACCCAGTTGAAGTGCAGGGTACCGGCCTGCAGCGCCACCAACGGCAGTGAAGCGAAAAATTTGATCATCAACAGCATATAGGAAAGGAATAACCAGTTCAACCAGCCGGTAACCTGTCCGGCCGCGGCACTCAGTAATCCTGCCAGAGCAGTCAGCGCAGAAAAGAAAATAATGGGAGTTAAAACCGGAGCGATCAAAAAAGTGGCTAGAGGGCCGATGAATGAAACAATTCCGAAGTTGAATGCTACCACCGGCCAGATAGCCAAAACTGAACCCAGGCTGACACTGAAGCTATCTGTGAACGGTAAGATGGTTTTAGCCGCCCAGCTTTCCTCTCCCCAGCGCCTGGTAACCTGATTTTGCACCAAATTCTGAAAAATGGGTGAAATCATAATCAACCCGAACATGGCCAGAAAGCTGAGCTGGAAGGAGATACTCCATAAAACCTGAGGATCTATTCCGGCCATTATAGCAGCGCTTAAGACCAATGCCGGTAGAGCCAGTTTTTGACGTCCGAGGAGTTCACAGATCAAGAAAACTGAAGCCATGAAGGCGGCGCGAATAACGGGAGACTGCAGGCCGGCCAGAATAGTGTAAAACCAGATTATAGCCAGTGCCAGCCAGATATAGTAATAGTGCCGCCGTCCGAATATCCGGATGCCCAAAGTCAATATAGTGCCGGCAATAATCGTCAGATTGATACCCGAAATAGCAATCAGATGGGCCGTGCCGGTGACCGACAAATCATTCTTAAGATCGGAAGGTATCGCAGTGCGGATTCCCAGTAAAATTCCCTGGGACAAGCCGGCATGGGGTTCAGGCAGAGCAGAGGCCAAAGCTTCAGACAGTTTTTGACGCACATTATACATCCATCCCAGCAGGGAGAAAGCGGTTTGCGGCCGGATTGTCTGAACTTCAGGATATAACGTGACGGCCTGAATACCCTGCCTGGTCAGATAAACCTGATAGTCAAACCCTTCAAACTGGGGAGCCGCAGTCAAACGCCCTTGCAGACGCACCAGATCACCGTAGCTGAATTCAGGATAGCGTGAGACAAAGGCCAGAATTCGACCTGAAACTGGCCGGGAGTTGATAGTTTGAACCTCAATTTCCAGATGAGCGGTCTTGTCCTTTATCTCGGGTGGAGAGCCAATAATTCCGGTTATTTCAATATCTTCCCTGGTATCTATAAAGGTTTTTACTGTATTCTCGGGCAGTGAAGCGGGATAATAAGCCGCACCTCCACAAAAAAACACCAGTATAGCGGAAAATGTCAGTAAAATTTTACGCCGGGCTTTATATAATATACCCGGCACAGCCGGCACTAAACCGGATGCCAAAAACCACCAGGGTAAACTGAAATAACTGCCCAGGAAAATTCCCGCTATCCAGGCCAAACTAATGGAAATCAGAAGCAAAATACTCTCCCGTCAGTCTGCCACGCTGATAAGGTCCTTGATTTTGTCAAAAACACTGCGAGTTATGCCGGGGACATTGGTCAATTGCTCGATATTGTCAAAGCGACCATTTGTCTTGCGATAATCCATGATTGCCCTGGCTTTAATTTCTCCGATCCCCGGTAAAGACTGCAGCAGCCACAGGTCGGCGCGATTAATATCTATTTTCTGAAAATCGGGTTGAACTTGCGTGGAGGGTAGGTGCAGGTGCAGTCCGTCAAGGTTGGCTTCGTCTTTAACTCCTCCGGCGGCAGCAATCAGTTCACCCACTGCCACGTCCGGCCCGAATTCATAAGCACCAGGTTGATTGACCGCACCGTCGATATAGATCTGCCCTGAATATTGTGGAGTCTCAGGAGTTAATATGGTTAAAGGCTGCCCGTTGTCACGATTCAAGAAAATGATCAGACTGGATGTAATAATAATCAAGATTAAGAGAGTAGCACCCAGCAGCCAGAAGCGATTAAGTTTTTCGGGAGTCATCCTTGCCTCCGGGAGTCAGCTTTTTACCAGCCTGGAAC
Organism: Dehalococcoidales bacterium; assembly: GCA_035477965.1. Classification (GTDB taxonomy): domain Bacteria; phylum Chloroflexota; class Dehalococcoidia; order Dehalococcoidales; family UBA3254; genus DATIKD01. Next base: position 3,645 of record DATIKD010000329.1, read on the forward strand.
TGGTATACTAAAAACAGTTTCCCGTGACAAAATTACCAAAAACCTGAACATATCAGGAAATGGGGCTTCGGCCCCTGTTAATAATTAGTTACCGATTAACGCCTATTTTAACGTGACCCGGTTATCAACTTAAAGCTTTGAAAAGAGCCTCTTCATTCCGGGTTGGAGTCAGAGCAATTATTTGGTCCCCAGTCTGTATTTCCGTTTCCGACGTTATCAATTGCGGTTCTTCATCGCGTCTCAATACCAGCGCCAGCATACTGCCGGTGGGCAGCGAGATATTCTTGATTTTTTTCCCAATGCATTTTGATTTGGCCGGTATTCGGATTTCAACTACGGCCAATCCTCTGTCCTGCAGGGTCTTTAAATGGGTCATCAGGTGAGTTGGAACTTCCTGCTGTATGCTTTCCATGATGATGGTGGTGCTGCTAACGGTAATATCCACTCCCAGCAACTTGAACAATTTTTCGTTTTTTGGGTTATTAATGCGGGCAATAGTGGTCGGGACTTTGTACACTAATTTAGCCACCTGGCTGGAAACCAGATTATCCTCATCATCACCGGTAACGGCAATCAACATATTGGCGCGGGCCGCGCCGGCCTCTCCCAGAGTAGAGACTTCACAACCGTCACCGTTCATGCAAATACTGCCCAATTCATTGGTGATATAATCTATCCGATTGCGGTCTTTTTCCAGTATGAGAATTTCATGCCCTTCCGTAAGCAAAGCTTTTCCCAGGTGAAAACCTATTTTCCCGCCGCCGACCACGATAATATACATATAATTAACTCGGCCTCATCAAATTATCTTTTAATAATTCAGCAAAGATAGAAGTGGGGCTGAAGGCTTCAAATCCCAGGCGAGTGTATAATTCGCGGCGCAGGGGATCGTATATGCGCAAAAGAACTTTAGAAACTCTAAATGTATGATGGGCTATCTGTGCCGCCATGATATTGCGGTTGTCTCCCTGCGTAACAGCCACAAAGGCGTCCATCTCTCTAATGCCGGCTTTTTCCAGAATCTCATCCACGGTCCCGTCCCCAACGATAGCGGTGCCCTTAAAATCATGAGGCAGACGGTGAAAGCTGTTCTCATTAGTATCCAAAATTGTTACCTGATGCCCTTCAGCATCCAAAAGCGAAGCTAATTTGGATCCGGTCCTGCCGCAACCCATAATTAAAATTTTCATGTCATTAACCTATTCTGTATTAAACTGGGAATAGAGCATGACCTGGCAGGGCGCATTCTTTAAAACATAGGGGACAATATTGCCCAGACTAAATTGTCCAAAGCGCCGTTTGTACTTTATTCCCATGATAATCAAGTCAATTTTACGATCAACCGCTTCATCAATAATGGCCGGAGCTACTTCTCGCGCTTGCAGAATATTGGTTTCGAGCTGAAGGTCTTCTTCCTCGGTAATCCGTGCCATACGGTCAACCAACTCCTCAGCTCTACGGGTTTCAGACTCTATTTCAGCTTCCAGAGGGAGTGAGCGTTTGATGGTAATGACATACAATGCAAATAACCTGCACTTATCCCTTTTGGCGATCCAGCAGGCCATATGCATAGTCTCATCATCGGCATCGGTTCCGGTTACCGGTACCAGGATGCGATGAAAATTAGTCTTCTTTTTTATCTCAGTAATCAGCAATGTTGTATTATAAGCACTTTGAGTGTATTTAATCAATTATCCAGTACGAATGCCGCTTTTAACCTGTATAACCCAATGGTAAGTATAGATAAAGAGGCAGACATAAACTCGATTCCAGACACATCCGGCGCTTTAGCGATTAGTTTTACGATGAGAATAAGCCCAGTAGAGGATTACTCCCAGTATCATCCAGGCGATTCCCACCCAGCGTGAATACGGCTGGGTAATAAGGATAACTACCCAGATGGAAGTGGTAGCGAGCAAACCCAGTACCGCGGTCACGGGAATTTCTCGACCTTTTATGCGGATGTTGCCGGCCAGTTTGAAGGGCCTGGGCAAGTTGGGTTCCCTGATTCTCAAGCTAATTATAGCTGCGTGGGAAAACATGAAGGCCAGCAGAGAACCGAAAGCATAAAGAGCGCCCACATTCTCAAAAACGTGAGAAGCGAAAAAACCCGGCAACAAGATTACCATCCCGACCAGTCCGAAGATAATAATGGAAAGAAAGGGAGTTTGAAAACGGGGGTGGATTTTGGCCAATATCCTGGGTGTCAGACCGTGTTGAGCCAGGGAGTAGCTCAATCGAGAAATGCCGATTAAGCCGGCATTAGTGGCAATTAGTAAAATAGTGGCGGCCAATATGGCAATCAGAGGTTTAAGCACTTCCGCCAGAAACTGGATGGGGATGTTGGCGGCAATGCCTGCCACCGGGTCGCGGGACCAGGTAGTAGCCAAATCCTGAGGAGTCATGGAAAGAAAAGAAACCAGCGAAATACCGGCAAACAGCGTTAGAACCGCGAAAATCATCAGGATGATGGCCCTGGGCACCCGCTTTTCGGGCTTTCGGGTTTCCTCTGCCATTTGAGATGCAGTCTCAATGCCGGTATAAGCTATGGATGCCAGGGCAATACCCAATATAAGGTTTTCGGGTGTCGGCCAGTTATCGAAAATGCGGGCAAACAGAAGTGAAGGATCATAAAGCAGAATGAACCCGATTACCACCAGAGTTACCTGGGTGGTAATGTCCAGAATGGCGGCTCCAATATTAATTAACGAAGTTTCTTTGACACCAATAACGTTAATAACTATCAACAAAAGAATAATCCCGATGGCTGCCAGTGTGCAAATCTCAGGAGAGTCTTTAAGTGGCTCCCAAAAAAGCCCTAAATAAGGCGGTATGGTGAAAGAAGACATGGAAATAGTGGCAATATAGCTTAAAAGGAGAGCCCATCCGGCAACAAAGCCGAAAGCCCGGTTGAAACCGCGCATTGTGAACACGGCTGAACCGCCGGCGGAAGGGATCATAGCAGTGCCCTCGGCGTAAGTCAGGGCAGTGAAAATAAATAATATTCCGGCGATACCCAGTGCGATAGGCGTGGCGCCCGCAGCGGCCATGGCTACTATACCCAGGGCAT
>DATIKD010000330.1:0-4606 GCA_035477965.1 Dehalococcoidales bacterium
AGCCGGCAAAAAGGGCAAATACCGTCTGTATAACCGGTTGAATAATCAGAATCCAACTGGCCTGAATAGGGCTAAAACCTTTGACCAGTTGCAGATAAAGAGAAAGCAGGAAAGCTGTCCCGGAAGTAGCCGAATAAGTGATGACTGAAGCCAGGTTGGCAAACAAAAAGGGGCGGTTAGTCCCAAGTTCGCGGAGGTTAAGCAAAGGACTGCGGGCGTGATATTCCCAGTAGATGAAGAAAACTGCACCGGCAATACCGGCAGCCGTTAATATCATGCCGAACACTTCGCGAATTTGCGAAAATCCGTAGATTATGCCGGTCAGCGCCAAACCGAAAATAACGGAACCGGTAAAATCAAATTTTTCTCCCTGAGCTGAGGCCCATTCAGTTTTAACTTTCCAGAGTACCAGCACCAGAATAGCCAAAGCGAATGGAATGTTAAAAATAAACAGGCTGCGCCAGTTAAGATATTCAGTTAATATTCCACCCACGAAGGGGCCGGCGGAGAGCCAGAAGTACACAGAAGAAGTGTAAATGCCCAGGGCCCATCCTCTTTCTTTGGCCGGAAACGTAATAGTCAGGATGGCGACCAGAGTACCTGCCAGAATCGCAGCTCCGATTCCCTGGAAAGCCCTCATCATGATTAACATGGTGATCGAGTTGGAAAAAATGGCTGCAGTCATACCCACCAGAAATATTACCGAGCCGATAATGGTTAGCCGGCGCAGACCAAAAATATCTGCCAGTCTGCCGGTGGGTATGGAAAAGACTCCCCATGACAGTATGAAAGCGGTAATCACCCAGTTTAAAACGACTGCGGTGGGTTTGAATTCCTGATTAATGGCAGGCAACGCCACGTTTAGAGAAGAGGTCATAAAACCTCCGGCGTTGGCTACCAGAAGGGCCAATACCAGTGTGACGCCTTTATTTTTCCTGGAGAGTTCGGGCTGGATAACAGACTGACCGGTTGCTGAAATCAGAGCACCTCTTGTTCATGCGGTTGTTTTTTCAATTATGGTCGTTCGTGCTGATATTGTCAAAATTTGAACTGCCAGGGATTGTTAAAAAAACGTTTGTTTTATGGGTATTTTCACTATTATGAAATGATAATCTGGTGCGTTGACAAAGGATAAAGGCGTTAATATACTTAAGACACAACCTGTATCGGCCGTTTGGAGAAACAGCCCAGAGGGGAGTTTGACCGCCATGGCGGAGTCAAATAAATCTGAAACCGTGAGCCGGAGTTCAGCTACAAACATATTCAAGTCTGCTATGGAGTTTTTTCAAAAAAGTCCGATCGCGGTGGTTTTCTACGGAACCGGCGGTAGTATTATCTATGTCAATCCCGCCTTTAGAAAAATTTCTGGTTTTAACCAGTCTGACCTGGCGGGCAAGTTACCCCCTTTTCCCTTCCGGAGTGCCGGCGCAAAATCCCTAAATCCTGCCTTTTTTAAAACCGGTTCTCGCCCCCGTCAGGTAATAATGCAAAAAAAGGATGGGGAGCAAATCTGGGTCGAAACCCTCAATCAAAAACTCAAGCTGGGTAAAAATGAAGCTGTAATTCTAGTTTATATTCAGGATATCTCTGACAGGAAAAAAGCGGCTGAGTCAGCCCGTCATTCAGAGGTCCGGTTCCACAAAGTATTAAATGCACTCCCCCTTCCCCTGGCTATCACCTCTCTGCCTGAGCGTAAATTCGTTCATATCAATAAAGCTTTTTTGCTGGCCAGCCGGGGAATGCGCCGAGAAGACTTCATCGGGAAACCGGCTCCAGACCTGAAATGGCAAAACATGTCAACTCATGAGCAGGTGGATGAGGCCGTGGCCCGCAAAAAAGATATTTCTGACATTGAGATGCGGCTGGTTTCCGGAGACGGCAAAGAACATACGGCGCTGATGTCCGCAAGGGCGGTCAAACTGGATGGCCGGGAATATACCATCTCAGTCAGCACCGATATAACCCGGTTAAAAGAAACTGAAAAAGCCTTGCGGGAAAGCGAGTCTTTCAATGCCAGTTTGCTTCGCGATGCACCGGACCCCATCCTGGTGATAGGCGAGGACAGTTCGATCCGCTTCGTCAATCCCGCATTTTTAAAATATACCGGCTTCTCAAAGAAAGAACTGCTGGGTATTAAACAACCTTTTCCCTGGTGGCCGGTTGATAAAACCGAAGCCTACCGCCAACAAAACGATGAAAGTATTCTTAGTGAAATTGATGACCTGGAACGTCTGATAATCAAGAAAAAAGGGGAAAAAGCCTGGATTATGGTCAGCCTCCGCCATGTCAAAGAAGACGGTCGGGTCAAATACCGCATTGCAGTCTGGAGAGATATCACCCAGCGCAAGAAAACCGAGGAAGCCTTGAAAGCGGAACTGCTGCGCCGCCGGATTCTGATTGATCAGTCCAGTGATGGGATTGTCATCCTCGACCAGTACGGAGCAGTGTATGAGGCCAACCAGCGCTTTGCCGAAATGATTGGCTATACTCCTCAGGAGGTCAAGAAGCTGCATGTCTGGGATTGGGCAGTAAGACGCAACCGCGACCAGTTGCTGGAGGCTTTGGAAAAAACCGATGAAAAGGGTGAACATTTTGAAACCTTGCAACGCCGCAAGGATGGTTCTCAGTATATTGTTGAAATCAGCTCAAACGGAGCCTATTTTGGTGGCCAGAAGCTGATTTTTTGCGTATGCCGGGATATTACCCGGCGCAAGAAGATGGAAGAGACTTTGAATGCCGAACTGGTGCGCCGCCGGATTCTGATTGATCAGTCCAGTGATGGTATAGTTGTCCTTGACCAGAACGGGGCGGTATACGAGACTAACCGGCGGTTTGCCGAAATGCTTGGCTATACTCCTCAGGAGGTCTTGGGGCTGCATGTCTGGGATTGGGAATTTCAATTTCCCCCCGAACAGGTAGCAGAAATGATTAAGACAGTGGATGATAAAGGCGATCGTTTCGAGACCAAACACCGCCGCAAGGACGGTTCAACATATGACGTGGAAATCAGCACCAACGGAGTTATGTTTACCGGCCAGAAGCTGATATTCTGCGTTTGCCGGGATATTACCCAGCGGAAAAAGATGGAGCAAGAATTACGGGAAAGCGAGCATTTTAATGCCAGTCTGCTGAACGAGGCTCCAAACCCGATTTTGGTAACTAACACCGATGGCATCGTCAGGTATGCCAATCCGGCCCTGGAAAAATTGACCGGTTATTCCATCCATGAGATTATCGGGAAAAACCAGCCTTACCCATGGTGGATGCCGGAAAAAAGGGAGGAATATTTACAGGAAAGCGGACAAGGTTTTCAGCAGCTTATTATATTTAGAGAAAGGCTGTACCGCAAGAAAAACGGGGAATATTTCTGGGTGAATGTCTCAATCTGCCGTATCGAGGATGGCGGTAAACTGAAATTCTATCTGGCCAACTGGGTGGACGTGACCGAGCGGAAGAAAATGGAGGAAAACCTGGCGGCATTATATCAGAAAGAAAAGCTGCAGCGGGAGCAACTGGAGGAAGAGGCCAGATTGCGCGGCCATTTCATAAATGTGCTGGCCCACGAACTGCGCACTCCCATCACACCCATCCTGGCCTCAACCCATATGCTGAAACAAATGTTTTCATCTCAAACGGATATCACTGCCAAAAAGCTGATAGAGAATATTTTGAATAGCTCCAATACTCTGGCCAACCGATTGGAGGAATTGCTGGATATGGCACGGCATGCCCGCGGGGGGTTCAAGCTTAACCGGCAAAAAGTGCAAATGAAACCCTTCATGGAGGGCGTGATTACCCGTTTTGAGCCCACGTTACAGCGACTTGAACAGAAACTAAAAGTCACACTGCCCGATAACCTGCCTGCGATTGAAGTGGATGCTTCCCGGTTGGAACAGGTTTTTATTAATTTGCTTTCCAACGCCAGTAAGTTCAGCGGTGAGAAAACTTCAATTTACCTGAATGTTCAAATCAACGACAGGGAGTTGAGAGTAGACATCAGAGATGAAGGTATCGGTATTTCTCCCGAAGCCCAGGCCAGACTTTTCCAGCCTTATTTTAGAGCTGAGCAGGGTCGCCGCCATATCCAGGGATTGGGATTGGGGCTGGCAGTCTCCAAACAAATCGTGGAAGCGCATGAGGGCAAAATCTGGGTTACCAGCGAAAAAGGCCGGGGCAGCACTTTCAGTTTCAATATACCTCTGGTATTCACTGCCAGGTAGTATTTTAGTACTGTAGCTATTTATTAACAGGCCGGAGTAGTTTATAACTTATTCAGGAGTATATATGATGCGTTTACTTTTGGTCGAAGATGATGAGACAACAATTGAATCTATTAAACTGTGTATTGAAATATGTGAAACTGACTCAGTAATTGTTTCAACACGGAAAGGTAAAGAGGCCGTTGAGCTGGTAAAAAAGCAGATATTTGATGCTGTCCTGGTGGATTTGGGACTGCCGGATATCGATGGCACTGAGGTGATTCAGGAAATGCGCCGGTTTACGGCAGTTCCTGTTGTAGTTTTAAGTGCCCGCCACAGCCCTGAAGTTGTCTCCAGGGCTCTGGCACTGGGAGCAGACGATTATGTCACTAAACCCTTTGACTATC
>DATIKD010000331.1:0-9487 GCA_035477965.1 Dehalococcoidales bacterium
AGGATGGGATTATTGACTTTGTGGGCATGACCCGCCGCTTTTTGGCTGATCCGGAATATCCCCAAAAAGTCATGGAAAACCGTCTGGAGGATATCCGTCCCTGTTTGGGCTGTCTGCACTGTATGGATGTCCGCCTGCAAAACAAATACGTGCAGTGCCGGGTCAATCCGCAGATTAACCGTGAGACCGAAGTTAACTACAAGAAAGCGGAAAAGAAAAAGAAAGTGCTGGTGGTGGGGGCCGGGCCTTCCGGCATGGAAGCGGCCAGAGTCGCTGCGATTCGCGGACATGAAGTATATTTATATGACAAAAATGCAAAGTTAGGGGGTCTCCTGCCGCTAGCCGCCATGCTCAAGGAAATTGAAATCCATGAGATTACCGATGTTATCAAGTGGTTTGGCGTTCAGTTCAAGAAATTGGGCGTTAAAATCAAGCTGGGCGTGGATGTTACCCCTGAAGTAGTCAAACAGATTAAACCGGATGTGATCATAGTGGCCGCCGGCGGCAAACACAGTCAGCCTGCGATTCCAGGGTTGGAGAGCGCCGGAGTGCTGGGCGCCGGTGATTTGCACAGGAAGATAAAACCCTTCTTGCGTTTTTTAAGTCCCCAGGCTTTGGAAAAACTGACCAGGATCTATATGCCGGTGGGTAAAAAAGTGGTGCTTATCGGAGGCCGCATCCACGGATGTGAAACGGCTGAGTTCCTGACCAAGCGAGGCCGTAAAGTGACCATCGTGGATGAATCAGAAAACCTCGGCGAGGGTATGACCGGGGATGATAAAGCTCTGCTCTTCCCCTGGTTTGACAAAAAGGGCGTCATACAACATATGGGAGTTAAATATGAAGTGGTGTCCAAAGGCCAGTTGAAGATAACCGATAAAAAGGGCAAGAAATTAACTCTTTCAGCCGATACAATTATGGCCGCTCTGCCCTTGAGTCAGAACAAAGAGGCTATGCAGGCGCTTAAAGGTCAGGCGCCGGAAGTATATTTCATCGGTGATTGCCATGACCCCAAATTGATAGCTGAAGCCACTGCCGCCGGGTCATTGACTGCCCACAAGATATAAGAATTAGCCGCTAGTTGGCTCTCTCAAACAGGGGCGTTTGCAGAAACGCCCCTGTTTTGTTTTTGCTGTCAGGACATTACAAATAACCTTAATCAAGTAAAGACTGCGATATCTATTTATTCCGCCAAGGTGCGGACTGGCTTTTCTTTTGGGATCAGCCCATCTTCTACATGACCTGAGGCTTCTGCATACTCGCAACTAGCCGCTATTAATTTCCCCAAACGGCGCTCGGACTAATCGAGTACAGACAATCTTGTCACCCGGGCTGAACTCTGGGCACATAGATGAATTCAATTATGACTGAGTATTTTATTCTTTTTGATTTTATATCAAGCTTTAATTATTGATATATTGCATATTTAGCTGCTACTGGCAACATTCTATAATATTAGTAAGTACATAACAAAATATTGACAATGAATTGCAGAATCAATACTATAAAGCTACATGACCAATATCTCCTGGACCGACTTAAAAACTTGCGGCTTTTGACAGCTATTACATAACCATTCCGGGTTAGTAAAAATCAACAGGTAGCCTGTCATAACAACTGAAAGTGGAATTATTATTCCGCACGGATAGTTGTCGAGATTACTGTGCGGTAGAGTCAGGAAGGAGGTGAAGTCAAGTCATCCTGTAATCTCCAAAATATCTTCTGAGATAGAGGCAACCGGAGAATCTAGCGAAGCATTTAAGTGCCGGATGCCGGGAATGCCGGATACGGTGCTACCAGATTTTCAGCTTCCCCCCATTTCAAGCAACTAGAATCCTACTATATTGCAGCTTCTTGAGTTGGCAGAAAAGGGGTAATTCCGTTGCCAAAAAGAATACTCACACCTCCGGTAGTGAACTATTCTAGTTTTCAGCAGTCTTGCTCAGAGGTTGGGCGTTATCCTGTTAAACTGACGAGCCTTTTTCCAAAATATTTGGTAGTCGTTCTATTCTTGAATCGAAGTTTATGGGTTTGTGGCAAGTGGATCAAATAAAAAGAAACGTAAAAAGGAGGTGGAAGAACAACAGGAACGGCTTTACCACGGAATAATAGCGATACTCATGTGAAACTTGAGAATAACGGTAAAATCTTCTTCAGGAGGAGAAAGGGATGAAAAAGTTAACCTCAGGAGTATTTATTGTAATCCTGGCGGTTGCCGTGCTTGTCAGTGCCTGCGCCGGGCCGGCTACCACCCCTGTGACAACTCCCGCTGCAACTCCAACTCCGGGCATAACACCGAGTCCCGTCGCAACGCCTACTCCCGGCGTGACACCGAGTCCCGGTGCAACACCTGTTGCCAGTCCAAGACCGAGTCCCGCTGCAACACCCGCCGCCAGCCCTAAACCCGGTGAGCCAACACCGAAGTCTGGCGGCCATTGGGTGCATGTTTTACCCCATGTGCCCGGGACTGCCCTGGGAAACACCCGTGAAGCCTCCGGTCCCACAGTAATGAGCGTGCATCTGGTTTTGGAAACGATGGTCTATTTGCTGGCGGATGGCACCATGATGCCGAGGCTGGCTACCAAATGGGAGATAGATTCAACTTCCGCCCAACCTTCCATAACTTTCTTTTTAAGAAAGGGTGTCAAGTTCCATGATGGAACTGATTTCAACGCCGAAGCGGTAAAATGGAATCTGGAGTTCATCAGAGAAGGCGTTCATGCAGCGACCATGGTGTTTATCAGATCCATTGATATTATTGACAGTCATACGATCAAAGTCAATTTCACCGAATGGCTTAACACTCTGCCTGCGACTGTAGGGCGATTTTGGATGATATCACCCACAGCTTTTCAGAAGAACGGACTGGAATGGATCAGGTGGAACATGGTAGGTACCGGGCCGTTCACCCAGGTAGAATATAGACACGAGGTCAGACTGGTTACTAAAAAGAATCCGAACTACTGGGATCCAGGTTTGCCTTATCTGGATGGCGTGACATACCTGTATATTACCGATGATATGACCGCTCAGGCGGCTCTGATGGCGGGTGAAGGTGATACCCTTCACAACCGTAACCAGAAGTTGGCCAAGGAGCTATTTGATGCCGGTTTTGAAGTTCAAGCCCCGTTCCGAGGCATAAATATGCTGATTCCCAGCAGCAAAGATCCGGCCGAACCCTGGTCAAGGGTGCAGGTACGCCAGGCGGCTGAACATGCAATCAATAAAGAAGCCATTGGCAATGCATTCGGATACGGTTATGACATAGCTGCCTACCAGGTGGCCTCTCCCTTTAATTCCGCTTTTAATAAAGATTTGAAACCCCGAACATATGATTTAGAAAGAGCCAGACAATTGTTGAGAGAGGCTGGTTTTCCGTCTGGTTTCAGGACTAAAATGATAGTCCACCCCGCGGCTGACCGTAACATCGCAGTTGCCATGAAGGAAGATCTGGCAAAAGTGGGTATCATGGTAGATTTGGAATTCCCTGAAATAGGCGCCTTTACCAGATTCCAGAGAGGGACCCACTATGGCCTGATGTATACCCCTGTGACAGAGACGGTTAATTTCCAGAGCTTTTTTGACCTTTACATCAGGGAACCGCCCAACTGGTTCCATAGTATGGCTAAGCCAGCCGGTTGGCAGGCATTACTGGACAGATCCAGAAAAACACCTTTACCTGATCCGGTTCTCTTACAGGAACTATCTAAAATGGTTTTCGATTTTGCTTCTGTAATCCCAATCACTTATGCAGTCAGCTCATGGTCTATAAGAAAAGGGATGAGAAATATCGGTATTGAAAAAGTTTCACCTGTCTGGGAACCTGAAGCACGCAGCGTCTGGATGGAAACAACGGTCCGCCGTTGACATTGTACTGGTCTAGCCGGTAGCTGTAAGGAGATATCCCGGCTCAGAAACATATCTGGCCGGGATATCCAAAGGTTGAAAAGTAATCCGAACGTAGCTTCCTGATTATAGATGGAGAAAATATGATCACTTATATCATCCGCAGGCTGCTTCTGGCGGTTGTCATCCTCTTCCTGGTTACGGTGATGGTCTTTTTTGGCATGCGTTTGTTACCGGGAGATCCCATTTTACTATTGGTTACATCCGTCGAAGCCGAGGGTCTATCAATCGAGGCTTATGAAAAACTCAGAAAAGAACACGGTCTTGACCGCCCCATGGTGGTGCAATATATTGACTGGTTGGGAGGTGTTGTGCAGGGGGACCTGGGAAATTCCATACTGCGGCGCACGCCCGTAATAGATGAAATTATGCAGCGTATTCCCATTACATTACACCTGGGCGCCACGGCTTATATCATAGGTCTTTTGGTCGGTATTCCGGCCGGGACCATCTGCGCGGTGAGGCGGGGAAAACTGATCGATACGATTATTACAGTTTTGGCCAATATCGGAATCACTGTCCCTGTATTCTGGCTGGGGATAATGCTGATCTATCTGTTCAGTCTGGAATTGGGCTGGCTGCCGGTACAGGGCTATACTTCGCCTTTTGTCGATTTTTGGAGGAGCACCAAACAGATCATTCTCCCTGTGTTTTGTATGTCCGTTTGGGGTGTGGCTTCGCTTACCCGTCAAACTCGTTCCAGTATGCTGGAAGTAATGAATCAAGACTACATTCGCACCGCTCGGGCTAAGGGGTTGACTGAATCTATGATAATTATTAAGCATGCTATGAAAAACGGACTGATCCCGATACTAACTCTGGCAGGCATGGGATTGGCCATGATAATTGCAGGGTCAGTGATAATCGAGATGGTTTTTAATATCCCGGGTATCGGAAGGTTGTTGATAGGGTCGATTATTAACAAGGATTATCCTTATGTGGAAGCCATTGTTCTGATAATAGCGGCTACCGTTTTGTTGATAAACCTGTTAGTGGACCTGGCTTATGGCTGGCTTGATCCCAGGATAAGGTATGGATAAGGGAAGGTTATAGATGGCGAGTGTAACAGATAACTCCAAAACCATGGTTGAAGGCCCCCCAAGGGTGGGCGAATGGCGGCGTTTCCGCAGGGTCTTTTTCGGAAGGCCGGTAGTTATGTTCGGAACAGTAATAATATTGCTGTTTATAATTTGTGCTATTTTTGCACCCCTGATAGCGCCGCATAATCCATTCACCACCGATCTCTCCAAGAACCTGCAAAGACCCAGCAGTGAGCATCTGCTGGGAACTGACCAGTTAGGAAGGGATTCGCTGAGCAGGATTATATATGGTGCTCGCACCTCGTTATTGATAGGTTTCACAGTGGTAGCCATAGCTTCAGCGGCCGGAATGCTGCTGGGGACGCTGGCGGGATTCTATGGGGGATGGGTTTATAACGTCATCATGCGACTAATTGATGCTCTTATGGCATTCCCAATGATATTATTGGCGCTGGTGGTAGCCGGAGCATTGGGTGAGGGCATGAGAAATGTCCTGATAGCCTTGAGCATAGCCATGTTGCCCGTTTATACCAGGCTGATGTGCGGTCAGGTCCTATCCGTCAAAGAGAATGACTATATTCTGGCCAGTCGGGCTTCCGGCGCCAGAGACTGGCGGATCATGTTACGCCACATAATGCCCAACTGTTTCCCTCCACTCATAGTCCTGATCACCATGATGCTGGGCATGGTTATTTTAACTGAGTCGGTCTTGAGTTTTATGGGCATTGGCATCGTACCGCCTACCCCCGCCTGGGGCAGTATGGTCAACGAGGGCCGGCTCTATCTAAGGTCTCACCCGATACTATCTTTTGCGCCCGGCCTGGTGCTTATGCTGGCGGTGTTTGCATTTAATATGGTGGGTGACGGTTTACGCGATGCCCTTGACCCCAGGTTGAGAGGTGCACTCTGACGTAAAAAGTAGGCGTATTACATGCTAACTTCGAAAACTGCTATCAACAAACCGGAGGTAGTTACCAATGGACATGAAAGCGAAAAACATGTTTATACACAACTGGAACAAATTCTTCAATAACGCCGAACTACCGATCAGTTTTTATTATACCGATAAAGTATGGCAGGCTGATCTGGTAAAACCTGGGACTGGCCCTCGTTGTATTATGAGCTCTTTGGCAAAGGTTCGAAGTGGACAATCGCTGGCATTCGATGCTGATGGTGTGGCCTGCGAAGGTGGAAAGACCTACCTGGGTTTTTCGAGTGATATCGGGAAAGACATGGAATATTTTTTGTCTTATGGTATTCCCGGGAAAGTAGAAGGTGAGCGTTTAAAGAAAACACCTGAAATTGTAAAACAATTCCTGCAGAAAAACGACCCGCCCCTGAAAGCCCCGGGAAAATATATAGTCTTTAAACGCTGGGACATGCTCGAAGCTGAAGATAGCCCTGCAGTGGTCATCTTTTACGCTACTGCGGATATCATTTCGGGGCTTATGATGCTTGCCAGTTTCGATGAAGCGGAACAAAATACGGTTATCGCACCCTGGGGCTCTGGATGCTCATATATTGTATATCATCCGTACATGGAAACAATGGCTCCCCGTCCGCGCGCTGTTATGGGAGGATTTGATATTTCTATACGCTCTTTTATCCCCAAAGATAGGCTAACCTTTTCCGTGCCGATGAACAAATTTGCCAGCATGGTTAATGATATGGAAGAAAGTTTTCTCATTTCAAAACCATGGAAACATATACAAAAGAGAATCACGCAGGATAATCCAAAAATATCCTGAAACGCCGTTCTGCGATTGTTTGCAAGGATTCGGGATTCAGTTAAAATGCAGGTACGTATTTAGTTTTAGGGATCGATGCCGTCGGCATATTTCATCAGGTTAGCAAGCCGAGTACGGTTTTTTTAGCCAGTCTTTTCGAAGGCCTTTTTTAACTGGTTCTTCACAGTAAACTGGCTGGAATTCAGGCTATCTGCAATCTTTTTATTGGTCCAACCCATACCGACATGCCTGGCAACCAGGGTTTCCTGGCGGCTTAATTTGGAGTGACTGAAAGAGAGCAAATAATTGTGCCTGGAAAAAAATAGCTCTTGTCCAATACTCAATTCCGTAACGAGCCTATTTAAAACTGATTTGTGGAAAAAAAGATACTCCTGCTTTAATATAGTGGACTATTTCAGGATTAATGAATTCAATAGCAGGTATGGAGAGGGCGGGTTACGAATGGCCATTACGGACGATGCTGGATAACGGCATACACGTGGCGGACAGTTCATACGCCCGCGTAACCTAACCGGACTGGAGAATCGGCGTTCAGACCGCTATACTGAGAGAATCCAGGTCCAAAGGTATTATCAGCGGCCCGGAACAGTGTATTACCGTACGGGAAGCTATTAACAATTACACGTTAAACGGGGCATGGCTTGATCACATGGAAAAAACCAGGGGTTCGATTAACCCCGGTCAATAGGCTGATTTTTGTGTCCTCGACGGTGATATTTTGTCCATCGATCCCCATATATCAGTTTACTAAAGATATTGATGACGGTTTGCGGAGGGAAAATAGTCTATGATACGGGACTAATTTAAGACAAAACTAAATATTCAGCCAGTTAATCTAATAATAGAGGAGGGAATTACTTGAACATTGGTGTCCCGAAAGAAATCAAGAATAATGAATACCGGGTGGCAATAGTCCCATCGGGTGTCAGAGCTTTGACGGAAAGCGGCCATCGCGTATTGGTACAAAAATCAGCCGGAGAAGGCGCGGGCATTAGTGATGCTGAATATGAGGCAGCGGGAGCGGAAATGACTGCTGCCGCGGTTGATATTTACAGGGCAGCCAAAATGATCATTAAAGTCAAAGAACCGTTGCCCATAGAATACGGGATGCTCCGGCCAGACCAAATTATTTTTACCTACCTGCATTTGGCACCCGCCCCGGAACTTACTAAAGTGTTGCTTGAACAGGGAGTAGTGGGAATTGCCTATGAAACCGTACAACTGGAGAACGGGTCTCTGCCGTTGTTGATTCCAATGAGTGAAATCGCAGGTAAGCTGTCCGTCCAGGTAGCCGCACATTTCCTGGAAAAGCAGAATGGCGGCAGCGGTGTTTTGTTAGGTGGGGTACCGGGGGTGAGTCCGGCCGAGGTGGTGATCATAGGAGGCGGTACAGTTGGACAAAATGCCGCTAAAATCGCCCTTGGGATGGGTGCCAGTGTTACACTTATCGATATCAGCCTGGAAAGACTCCGCTACCTGTATGATATTTTGGAAGGAAAGATCACTCTTCTGGCTTCAAATCTGGAAAATATTGAGCGGGCGGTGGTTAAAGCTGATGTCGTCATCGGCGGAGTACTGGTACCCGGGGCTAAGGCTAAAAAACTGGTGACCCGTAAAATGATTTCGGGGATGAGAAAAGGTTCGGTCATGGTGGATGTGGCGATTGATCAGGGCGGCTGCTTCGAGACTTCTGTGGCCACTTATTTCGATAATCCTGTATTCCTGGTGGACGGCGTAATCCACTATTGTGTATCCAATATGCCGGGATGTGTGGCAAGGACTTCAACTTTTGCTTTAACAAACGCAACTTTACCCTACATACTAAAGTTAGCCAATGAAGGTTATAGAAAGGCTTTGCATGACGATCTATCCCTGCGCAAGGGGTTGAACGTATATCAAGGTAAGCTTATTAACAAACCGGTGGCGGAAGCAGTTGGCATAGAGTGTTTTCCTTTTCACTCGGCTATTAAGGACTAAACTACGAAGTTACAGAGAGGTACATTTGATTTCTGAAACTGAACTAGCCCCACTCTCTTATTCCGATTGACCTAAAATTGTCACAAAAATACCCGGACCGAAATCGATCAAAGTGCTGGATGAAGTAAAAAAATGAATCACTGGCTCGTCCCGGCGTATGGCAAAAAATAAAATCGGCGCCAATGTGCAATCGGCTATCAAATGGACTATCGGCAACCTGATGGTTGGTATTACCGGAGAAAAAAGGGCAGCATATCAATGGCCGCTAAAATCTTTGTTTGAAGCAGGTATCAGAGTAACCAATAGCTCTGATGCCTCAGTAACCTACCCTGACTGGCGGCAGGGAGTGGAATCGGCGGTGCTCCGAAAAGACAAAGCTACCGGCAAAGTCCTGGGACCGGAGCAGTGCATCAGCGTGGAACAGGCTATCCGCTCTTACACAATTAACGGGGCATGGCAAGACCATCAAGAGCATGTACAGGGGTCTATCGAGGTGGGGAAGCTGGCGGACTTTACGATTATTGGCGAAAATATACTCACCATTGACCCTGAAAAGATACATGCAATACCGGTTCTGTACACTATTGTTGGAGGGAGGACGGTCTACAAGAACCCGCAATATTAGTTGAGACTCACTTTTGGTGGGTAAGATTATGGCAACAAGGCAAACGAGCCATATATCAGGACTCAACCCCCGCCCTTCTTTCCGAGCTATAGTCGCCGCCCCGATACCGGTCTTATATTGCGATGAAAGCTTCGGCAATAAAAACTCTGGATGTACTGGAAATGCATAGAAAAATCTTACACCGATGAAAC
>DATIKD010000332.1:0-7447 GCA_035477965.1 Dehalococcoidales bacterium
AAAAATACCTTTCAGACCTTGAAGATCGCTTTAAACTTGCAGACCTCCTCACATTTTCCGCATTTTATGCAGGCAGATTGATCGATTTCATATCCGGTTTCCCGGCTCCCGTGTATTGCATTAACCGGACAAACAGGAGTGCATAGCGAACACCTTTTACATTTTTCAGCCTGAATCGTAAAGGTTAAAAGGTGAACGCATTTTCCGGACTGGCAATGTTTATTAAGGATATGGTCTTTATACTCTTCTTCAAAATAGTTTAAGGTGGAAAGGACAGGATTTGGTGCACTTTGTCCCAGTCCGCACAGGGAAGATTTTTGTACCGCCTGGGCTAAATTTCTTAAATTTTCAATATCCTCGATCTGCCCTTTACCCTCGGTGATACGGTCGAGAATAACCTGCATCTGATAACAGCCTATACGGCACGGGGCGCATTTTCCGCAGGACTCACTAACACAGAAACCGAGGTAAAATTTGGCGATATCTACCATACAATCACTGGTATCCATCACGATCATACCGCCGGAGCCGATAATCGAACCCATTTTCGCCAGGTTTTCGTAATCTACTGGAGCATCCAAAAGTTTATCGGGTATAACCCCGCCTGAAGGGCCGCCTGTCTGAACGGCTTTAACGGCTTTACCGGAAATCGTACCCCCGCAAATATCGTAAATTATTTCTCGCAGAGAGATGCCCATGGGGACTTCAACCAGACCGGAGTTCTTTATTTTCCCGGTAATCGCAAAAACCTTGGTGCCTTTCGAAGTAGGGGTGCCGATTTTGGCAAAATTATCCCCTCCGTAATACAAAATATAAGGTACGCAGGCCAGGGTTTCCACATTATTGATTACCGTGGGTTGCCCCCAGAGTCCTTTTTGAGCCGGATACGGCGGCCTTGGCCGCGGCGTACCGCGCTTACCCTCAATAGATGCCAATAGAGCAGTTTCTTCACCACAGACGAAAGCACCTGCGCCAAACCTTATATCGATATCAAAGGAAAACTGGCTGTCCTGTATATTTTTTCCCAATAAACCGGCCTCATAGCACTGGTCAATCGCCTTCTGGACCCGCTGAATCGCCAATGGGTATTCCGCCCGAATATAGAAATATCCTTTCGAGGCTCCTATGGTATAAGCTGCTATTATCAGACCTTCTATAACCGAATGCGGATCTCCTTCCAGGATGCTCCGATCCATGTACGCACCGGGATCGCCTTCATCGGCATTGCAGATCACATATTTCAAATCTGAGGGAGTTGAACGGCAGGACTGCCATTTCATCCAGGTAGGGTATCCTGCGCCGCCCCGACCGCGTAATCCGGATTTTTTTAATTCGTCGATTACCTGTTCAGGAGTGTATTCGGAGATAATCTTGCTCAACGACTGGTATCCATCGTTGCCGATATAGTCATTGAGGCTCTCAGGGTCTAAGGTACCGCAGTTGCGCAGTACTATTCTGATTTGTTTTGGTTTTTCATGGTAGAGCAGGTCCTCGATCACCTGCTTATTCTGGAGTGTTTTGGAAACAATCCGTTCTATATCGTTGTATTGCACATTGTGATAGAGAATATCATCCGGCAGTATCTTGACGACCATCCCCTGCCCGTAATACCCTAAGTCGGCCGCACGTACCACTTTTACGCGAACCAGCAAATCGTGTTCGCGTAATGCATCAAGGAATCGTGAATAAAATTCACGAGTCGTATCGGGTCCAGAAGTGGTAGTGTCTTTTACAAAAACTGTTTGTGTATCCATAATTGTTACTTATTCCTGGTACTTATAATTTGCGACATTAGCCTGTATTTTCCCTTATTTTCACGATTGAATCATCGATCAGCATACTGTTTTGAATATGCTGATCCATAATACGCATGGCCATATCCGGGGTTACTTTCCCGTAGGTAACCGTAGGCAGCCCGTTTTTTCTTACTTCTACCAGGGGTTCGGCATAACATAATCCCGAACATCCGCATTTTATTAGTCTTATACCAGACTTGCGGGATTTGATTTGTTCGTAAAAAACATCATAAACGGCTTGAGCCCCGGCGGCAAGCCCACAGGCGCTCATTCCTATACTGATATACTCTGACTGGTTGGCCTTAACTTCGTTACGAATTCGGTTCAATGTGACCCTGTTAAACTTTGACACGATCTTCCTCATGTTTGTATATTGATAATATTTCCCTGACTTCCGATTTTTTGACGTTGCCAAAAATCCTGCCGTTGATGTTGATCACAGGTGACAGACCGCAGCATCCGACGCAACGCACGATATGTAGCTGGAACTGTCCATCTTCAGTAGACTGACCTTCCTGAACATGTAACTGACTCTTGATTTCCTCCAGTATCGCAGGCGCTCCGTTCAGGTAGCAGGCGGTACCCAAACATACCGAGATGGAATTTTTAGCCGGAGGAGTTAATTGAAAATAGTTGTAAAAAGTGATAACTTCGTAAATCCTGGCCAGCGGGATACCGATCTCCTGCGCTACTTCCAGAGATATATTACGCGGGACATATCCGTACCGGTTTTGTATCTCATGAAGTATCATGATAAGGTTGCCGTCTTTGCCCTTCCATTTCCGAAGTATGTTTTTTATTTCATCGCAATCGATTTTTCCCATAAGTTACTCACTATGACCTTTTTTTGTTTTGGCGGCTGCGTTCCCATTTATCATGGAAGAATGAAGGCCCATTCTTTAGCATCACCACCGGGTTTTCCAGGTGTTAATCTCGATTCACAAAGGCGGTGTTCCATAATCACCCTTTAGCTTTTTTAAGTCGCTTTTTACTATTATACCATCGGTGTCAATCCTTGGGTTGATTATCAGTTATCATGGCGTCGGTGGTCATCAGGAGTTACTGCTGAAACAAAACTATTTTCGACCAACAAAAAAACCTCTCCCAACAGACGGCGAATGTGGAGTAAACTCACTTGACGCTATTGGTATCCCACTGTATCATCAATTGGCAGACTGTTCATTACACTGGAAATATTAGGCGGCCTTCGGAGAAAAAGATGAATTTTAATGAGAAACTAAAAAGGGCAGTACAGAAAAACCGCAGCCTGGTTTGTGTGGGATTAGACCCTGATCCGGGGCTGATGCCGGCCAAGGTATCGATAAGTGAATTCAATCAGGCCATCATCGAAGCTACTTCAGATCTGGTCTGTGCCTATAAGCCCAATCTGGCCTTCTATGAGGCCGCGGGTGAAGAAGGCATGGAAGCTCTGAAAAAGACGGTAAAGGCTATACCGGCGGAAATACCGGTTATTGCGGATGGCAAGAGGGGTGACATCGGGAACACTTCAAAGGCTTATGCCCGGGCCCTTTTTGAAGTTTTTGGCTTTGATGCAGCCACGGTCAATCCCTATCTGGGGTCGGATGCGGTGGAACCGTTCATACAATTTTCGGAAAAAGGCATATTTATCCTCTGTCGGACCTCCAACGCCGGGGCCAGGGATTTCCAATCACTGTCATGCCTGACCGACCAGGGCCCCCGGCCGCTGTTTGAAATTGTGGCAGAAAAAGCCAGAGAATGGAATAAGTCCGGTAATGTGGGTCTGGTGGTGGGGGCTACTTATCCGGATGAATTGAAAACCATTCGCCGGATGCTGCCGGATATGCCTTTTTTGATTCCGGGAATTGGAGCGCAAGGCGGCGAGGTTGAGATAACGGTGAAGAATGGCGTGAGCCTGCAAGGTGATAAAGCCATAATCAATTCCTCCCGCCAGATACTATATGCTTCAAAAGGACTGGATTTTGCGGAGGCTGCTCGCCGGGCGACTGAGACTCTGCGTGATGTTATTAACCAGTACCGAAAAATCCAGGTGGTCGATAGTGATGGTGCTGGAACTGAAACTGGGTGATGTAATACGATTAAAAAAGGAACATCCCTGCGGCAATGCCAACTGGGTGGTGTTTCGGCTGGGTGCGGACATCGGAATTAAATGCCTGAAATGTCAGCATACAGTCATGCTGGAACGCAGGGTGCTGGAAAACAGGTTCAAAGGCTTTTTGTCCAGAGGAGAATAGGAAAGCAGCCCCTCAGGCTTCTGCGATGGCGGTTAAAAGGCCGGCTAGCACCTCGGGTTCTCTTATGACCGCGGACAGTCTTAGAGCCAGTTCAAACTGGCCTTCATTGGCCAGTTCAATTCCGATAGCCCCCAATCCGGCAGTCTTAACGGAAGACCCCTGTACCCTCCGGGAGATCTCCTCAACTATGCCGGCAGCCCGCCCGGTATCCCGCAAAAAGACATACAGCAAAGCCAGGTTGCCAAGAGTATATAAAACTACATCTTTATCACCTGCCTTATGTGAAAATGCATAAGCTTCGGCGGCCAGGTTTTGAGCGATGGATGTTTTTCCGGCGGCATCCAGCCATCCGGCGATTTCGATTTGGAGGTTTACCTTTTCCTTGGGTGTGGTGATTTTGTTGGCTAAATCAGCGGCCTGCAAAAGCAACTCCCCGGCGGCCGCGGGTTCATTTATGGCCAGGTATTTTTCAGCTACTTCAATCAACCCCCCGGCTATTTCATAGTCAGTGCCCCGGGACGCGATTACCGGAGGAGCGGATTTCAAAATATTGCCTGCTTCGGATGGCATATTAAGCCGGGTATAAATTTCAGCAATGCGCAGAAGAAAATAGGGACGGCTGACTTCATCAACTTTATCAACCAAATTTTGCGCTTGAAGGAGTATCGGCAAAGCTTTATCCGGTTCAACAACTGAATAAAAAGTATCCGCTATTTCTATCAGCCGTTCCAAACGAAACCAGGTATCGGGAATCTTACCGGCCAGCCGGAGGGCTTCAGCCAGGATGTTTTGAGCCCTTTCTTTATCGCCCAGGTCGTCATATAATTCGGCGATGTTGACCAGTTCAGCGGCGGAATCCAGTTCATTATCCGGAGTGAGCGCCATTCGATACATTTCCTCCAGAATAGGCTGAGCTTCCTGCAGCAAACCTGATTCCTGACAGGTGACGGCAAGGCGGTAGAGGGCTTCCATAGATTGAGCCGGCGTTTCAGAGGCGCGGGCCAGGCGCACTGCGCGTAAAATTTGACTGCGCGCATCTTCGGTCTGCCCGTTTTTAAAGTGGACGGCTGCCACACCCGCCAGGGCTTTGGCTTTTTCAAACGGATATTTCAGTAATTCAGCCGATTTTAAAGCCTCATTCAGTATCAATTCACTTTTTTCAGGCTGATGATGCAATTGCCAAACTCCGGCAATTCGGGTTAAGGCGGTACAGCGGGCCCCTGCCGGAACTATTTTAACGGCAGCCTGATAGGCTTTTTCAAGGATAATTCCCCTGGTTTCCATCCTCTTCTCCTGAAGTCATAATATCACCAGTGCCGGGTGATATTCATCTCTGAGGGGTGATTCAGGCCAGGAAGCTTGAATTCAGGAGCTCTTGTAGTTAGAATACTGCAAACCGCAATCGTGGGAGGTCTCATAATTTGAGCTACGAGTTATCTTTGGAGTTTGCATCCATAACCCTGAATTTTTATTGTCCGCAGAATTGATTGTATAATTGAACCCAGAGCCATTCTTAATTTCAGGAGACGAAAATGCTAAAAATTTCACCTGTCCTGCAGAGTATCCCGGAATATCCCTTTGCTAAAGTTGGCAAATATTCCCGCACAGCCGAGCAAAGAGATGGGATAAAGGTAATCAATGCCCGCATCGGTATTCCGGATGTAGAAGCCCCGGCCACCATAAAGGAATTGCTGGCCAGATTCGCAAAAGAAAAAAATTCTACCTACGGCTACCCGGTGGATGCCCATCCTGCCCGCGGCATTCCGGAATTGATAGATGCCATCATTAATGATTACCGTAAGAAATACGCAGTTTCATTGAAGCCTGAAAATGTTGTAGTCACAGCCTGGACCAAGGAAGCCCTGCACAACCTGGTCAGGATATTCAGCGGCCAGGGAAAAATCCAGATACCGGACCCGGTCTATCCGGCTTATGAAAGCGCCACCCTGCTCTCATTTAACCGGATTGAAAGAGTGCGAACATCGCGGGCCTCCGGCTGGCAACCGGAGTTTAACTTTAAAGATAAAGAGACCGCCGCCCTGTATTTCTGTGACCCCAATAATCCGACGGGTGCCATGACTGACATAGCTTTCCATACCAAACTGGGGCATGACCTTAAAGCCAGTAACATCTGCGGGATTTTTGACAAAGCTTATAAAGACTACGTCTTTGACGAATATACAAAACCGGTGTCCATAACTCAGGTGCCGGGTTTGATGGATTACGGTTATGAGGTGGTTTCCCTGTCTAAACATTATAATTTTGTGGGTATTGGCCTGGGATGGCTGGTCAGCAGTGAAGAAAATATCAATCATTATCTGAAGATATCCAGCTATTTCAGCCAGGGTGTGGAATGGTACAAACAGAGAGTGGGTGTGGAAGCTTTAACCAATCCGGCCGTCAAGCAGGAAATGGCGGAGTATTTTACAGAACTGCGTGAAAGACGCAATCTGCTGGTTAAAGGATTGAATGAACTGGGGTTGAAAGTGGAAGCTCCCAGAGCTACTCCTTATCTGTGGGTGGAAGTGCCGCAGGGTTATGATGATGAAGATTTTGTTCTAAATCAGATGATTGACAGAGCCCATGTGGCTTTTATGCCCGGTTCCTATTTCGGCCAGGGAGGCAAAGGCTATTTCCGGACCACACTCTATATTTCCAAATCCCAGGTTGAAGAGGTGCTTTCGCGTATCCAGAAAGTGAGGAACTGGTAAACCTGAATTCTCAGCTTGCCAGCTTGACAGGCTGACAACTTCAAACAGGCAAGGCAGGTTTATTGTCTGTCTTCAGGGTAACGCGGCTTTTTTATCGGGCGCAGAGGTTTTTTGGTTGCGTTAAAGGTAGCCGACTTATCACCCCGGTAGTCCGGCGCAGTGATGTTGATAACCATGCTAAGGCGCGGGTCCACCAGTCTGGAACTGATGCGCGGCTCGATTTCATCCAGAGAATTGCAGGTGGTAATCACAGTAGCCAGGCGGGCATTATAGCGATAGTTAATAACCTGGTACAGTTTTTCCTGAGCCCAGGGAGTGGTGGACTGTTCGCCGAAGTCATCCATCACCAGCAAAGGGGCGGTTTTGACCGCTTCAAACAACTGGTCATAAGAAATTTTGCTTTCCGGGCTAAATGTCTTTCTAAGATGGTCTAAAAATTCGGGAACAACCACGAAAGTGGCCGGCTTGCGAGCTTCATACCGGTAGTTGACTATAGCCGCCGCCAGATGGGTCTTGCCGCATCCATTAATACCCTGAAAGACCAGCCAGCCGTCCGGAGATTCAGCAAATTGAAAAGCTACCTGATATGCCGACCCCAGGTTCTGGCGCTGCTCCGCCTGCAGGTTCAGACGTTTGGAATCAAATGTTTTAAAAGTCATCATTTTTTGCAGTTCAAACCCTTTCGTCCAATGGTATTGTTCCAGAG
>DATIKD010000333.1:0-11740 GCA_035477965.1 Dehalococcoidales bacterium
ATCTTCTTCAGTATTCAGCTTTTTGCCGGATGCCTTACTATTGAAAGCCGTCCGTCAAATTACTGCTCCTTCTCGCTTTTATAATACCTCAGGCGCAAGTGAAATTATTTTGGTAAAATTCTTTTCTCTGAGCTCGCGCGCTACCGGTCCAAAGATGCGTGTGCCTTTGGGGTTATTGCCATCGGACAGTACCACTGCCGCATTTTCATCAAAGCGAATAAAAGAACCATCCTGTCTCTGATAAGGTTTCGAACAGCGAATCACCACCGCTTTGACAACTTCTCCCTTTTTCACCATACCGTTAGGGATTGCTTTTTTCACAGCGCAAACAATTATATCTCCCACGGCTGCATACTGCCGCCCGCTGCCGCCCAGGACCGTCATGCACATCAGGGACCGTG
Source organism: Dehalococcoidales bacterium (assembly GCA_035477965.1). Classification (GTDB taxonomy): domain Bacteria; phylum Chloroflexota; class Dehalococcoidia; order Dehalococcoidales; family UBA3254; genus DATIKD01. Next base: position 402 of record DATIKD010000333.1, read on the forward strand.
CACCGGAATTATCACCAACTTTAAGTCTAGTATATTGCTGAATCATTGCTATCCATCCCCAATTCTAATTTCAGACGACTTCTGCGGGTTTGATTTCCACCACTTCGCCTTTGGTAATCACTTCGGCAACCCGCCACCTCTTATCACGAGACAGCGGACGGGTTTCCACAATCCTGACTGTATCGCCAATTTTGCTGACCTTGTTCTCGTCGTGCACTTTGTATTTGACTGACTTATTTATGTTTTTATTGTACAGTGGGTGCCGTTCGGTCACCTGTACTTCCACGACCACAGTCTTGGCCATTTTGTCACTGATAACCTGACCAATTCTCTCTTTATGTTTTCCTGCCATTTATCCGTCTCTCCTGAAACAAACCCGAATCTATTCAACTTTTAGCTAAGAAGCCGGTTGTTTTTCACGTAATATTGTCTCTAACCGGGCAATCTCTTTCTTAACCCTGGGCAATTCACGATGGTTCACCAGTTGCCGGGTTGACAAACGAAAACGTAAATTGAATAACTCCTGATGAGCCTCATTTATCCGTTTGGTCAGTTCAACCACACTCAGTGATCTCATTTCTTCAATTTTCACAGTCTCACCACTCCTCGGTTACTAGGCTGCGCCAACGGCTGCGCCGCTTTCTTTGGCGATAAATTTGGTATTGATAGGCAGTTTATTGGCTGCCAGTCTCATGGCTTCTTTCGCCACGGCTTCCTCTACACCTGACATTTCAAACATAATCCGTCCGGCTTTCACTACTGCCACCCAGTGGTCCGGAGAACCTTTACCGGATCCCATACGGGTTTCGGCCGGTTTCTTGGTGATGGACTTATCCGGAAATATCCTGATCCAGACGTTGCCGCCCCGTTTGATATGGCGAGTGATAGCACGGCGAGCAGACTCAATCTGCCGGTCAGTGATAAACGCGTTTTCCAGGGCCTGTAATCCGAAAGCACCAAATTCTACGGTATTACCGGATTGTGCCTTTCCCCGGCGAGAGCCTTTTTGTTGTTTACGATATTTAACCCGCTTTGGTTGAAGCATCTTTAACCTCCGTTACAGCAGCGGCCGCCGTTGGGGGCTGGCTGGTGCCACTGGTCTGAGCCGGGGCGGCTATTTTAGCCTCTTCTTCCCGGGCCTCAGGTAAAACATCACCCTTGTAAATCCAAACTTTTATACCCAGTCTGCCCATGGTAGTATGGGCCTCAACAAATCCATAGTCTATGTCCGCACGGATGGTATGAAGCGGTACCCGCCCTTGATGCATCAATTGCCGCCGTGCGATTTCTGCACCGGCTAACCTGCCGGAGCATAATATCCTGATTCCTTTGGCGCCGGCCTGAATGGTCCGGAACATTGTCTGCTTCATAGCCCGCCGGTATGCGATGCGTCTTTCCAGTTGTTCCGCAATAGACCGGGCTACCAGATAGGCATCCAGTTCCGGTTGGCGGATTTCCTGGATATTCAAACGGACTTTTTTGCCGATCAACTTTTCCAGGTGCTGTCTCATTTCATCCACTCTTTGCCCACCGCGTCCGATAACAATTCCTGGTCGGGCAGTGTGGATGGTGACTGCTATTTCGTTCGCCTGACGGTCAACTTCTACTTTGGCGATAGCGGCTTCAGCATATTTAGTCATAATGGTATTTCTCAGCTTGAGATCGTCCTGCAGGAACCGGGTAAAATGCCTGTCGGCATACCATTTCCCTTGCCAATCTCGGATAATACCTAATCTAAAACCCATCGGATGAACTTTGCGGCCCAAAATACCCCTCCTATTCTGAAACCACCACTGTAATGTGGCTGGAACGCTTTAAAATTTCATTAGCCCGGCCACGAGCGCGGGGCCGAAATCTCTTTAACATCCTGGCTTCATCAGCTGTGATTTTGACTATCTTTAAATCTGCGGGAGTCATCTGATAATTGTTTTCTGCGTTAGCCGCGGCGGATTTAATAGTCTTGGCCACAATCCGGGCATTGGGCGTAGGGGCGAAGCGCAGGATATTTAATGCTACATCCACTTTTTTCCCTCTGACCATATCGACCAGCAAACGCATTTTTCTGGGTGAAACACCCGTATCTTTAGAAATTGCTCTAACTTCCATATTTCGCCTTACCTGTTTTTATTTATGCTCCGCTGATTTCCTCTACTTTGAAGCTCCGCTGGCGGCGGCTTTCTCAGCTTTGGTGCCATGACCTCTGAAAGTCCGGGTAGGGGCAAATTCGCCCAGGCGATGGCCAACCATGTTTTCAGTTATCAGCACCGGGACATGCTTCCTGCCGTCATGAATCCCCAGGGTTAGACCCACCATTTGGGGCAGAACGGTAGAATAACGTGACCAGGTTTTGATAACGGTTTTTTGACCTGACCGTCCAACCGCCTCTACCTTCTTTAACAATTTAGCATCGATTGCTGGTCCTTTTTTAGTTGACCTGGACATGATTATTTCTCCCTGCGTCTAACAATTAATTTATCTGAAGATTTTTTCTTTCTGGTTTTAAAACCCAGAGTCGGTTTTCCCCAGGGTGTTTTAGGTCCTGGCATACCCACCGGACATTTGCCGGAACCACCGCCGTGCGGATGATCTCGGGGGGTTTTGGCGGTACCCCTGGACCTGGGCCGCCACCCCAATAATCTGCGCCGTCCGGCTTTACCCAGACTGATGTTGGAATGTTCAATATTCCCAAGTTGGCCGATAGTGGCGCAACACTCCACGCTGATTTTTCTTAATTCGCTGGAAGGCAACCGGATAAGGGCATGATCGCCTTCTTTAACCATTAATCGAGCTACCCCACCGGCACTTCTGACCAGTTGCCCGCCTTTGCCTTTTTGCATTTCTATATTATGTATAGCTGTACCGCTGGGAATATTTTTCAGAGGCATATGATTTCCGGCTTTGACTTCTGCATCTTCACCGGACTTGACAGCATCTCCTACCTTCAAATCCTGCGGCGCCAGAATATAGCGCTTATCCCCATCGGCATAATAAACCAGAGCAATGCGCGCAGTGCGGTTCGGATCATATTCAATGGCTGATATTTTGCCGGGAACACCCGTTTTATCCCGTTTAAAATCAATCTTCCGCAACAACTGCTTGACACCACCAGCCTGACGGCGGATTGTGACCACGCCCCGGTGGTTTCTGCCGGCAGCCTTTTTGCGAATTCCTACCAGAGCTTTTTCCGGTTCACCCTTGGTAATTTCATCAAACGTATAGCCGCTTTGATTTCTTCTACCCGGTGAAGTCGGCTTAAATTTTACAATTGCCATTTAATCTGCTCCTTATTTGGTTACACGCCCTCGAAGATCTGGATTTTATCGCCGTGTTTTAAGGTCACAACGGCTTTCTTCCAGGGACTTTCAGCTACAATTCTTCTCCCAACTCGACGATCATGGCCCCGCACCATCATGATATTGACTGAAATTACAGTCACTTTAAAGGCTTTTTCCACGGCTTGTTTAACCTGAATTTTGTTAGCATCCCGGCTAACTTCAAAACAGTATTTATCACTGGCTTGCAGGACGGTATTTTTTTCAGTTACCAGCGGCCGCCTTAATACATCAAATAGCTGCACTGCCATCCTCCTGTGTTAACCCCTCTCCCCAGATTTGCTCGGCTTTGCGCACAGCATCTTCAGTCATTACCAGACCGACATGGGAAAGCAGGTCTATAACATTAATAATGTGAGCCGGCAGGGTTTTAATACCCGGGATATTACGGGCTGACTTAACCATATTTCCTTCCACACCCGCAGTTACAATCAGGGTTGAGGACTCCAGCTTCAAAGAATCCAGAATTTTAATCATTTCTTTGGTTTTGGGCTTTTCAAAAGAGAACCCTTCCAGAACTCTTAAATTCCCGCTCGCAATCTTGGATGAAAGCAGGCAGCGCAGCGCCAACTGGCGCATTTTCCTGGGCAGCGCTTTGCTATAATCTCTGGGATGCGGCCCGAAGGCAACTCCGCCGTGACGGCGAGTGGGTGATCTTTTATCACCGGCGCGCGCTTCACCAGTATGTTTTTGGGCGTACATCTTCTTGCCGCTGCCGGCAACTTCACCTCGCCCTTTGGTATCACTGGTGCCCTGACGAGCGCCGGCCCTTTGCTTTACCATCGCCTGATGAACCACGGATTCATTCATCGGTACCCCAAAGACCGCTTCGCTGATTTCAATATTTTTAATAACTTCTCCGCCGGTATTATAAACTGGGACTTGCACTTCGTTAGCTCCCTTTGTTTGATTTTCTGATTATCACCAAACTATTGATAGCGCCAGGAATTGCTCCTTCAATCAGTAGAAGGTTTTTCTCATTATCGGCCTTATAAACCGCCAGATTTCTGACGGTTACCCGGTCATCACCCATATGCCCGCTCATTCTTGTGTTTTTCCAAACACGACCGGGAGAGGTGGTGGATCCAATTGCGCCGGGTGCGCGGGTCCGGTCAGATTGACCATGGGTCTTCGAACCGCCTCTGAAATGATGCCGTTTTACCACACCGGCATAACCCTTGCCTTTTGACCGTCCGGTAACATCCACAATATCACCGGCTTTAAATATGCCTACATCAACCAGGTCGCCCACTTTTAACCCTTCCGGGCTATCCACTTCCAGTTCACGCAAATGTTTGAACTGACCGCTATCTTTCAGATGCCCTTTTTCGCCCGCTGTCAGTTTTTTGGCCTGCCCGAATCCTACCTGGGCGGCAGCATAGCCATCAATCTCCGTGCTCTTTATTTGCGTAATTTTACACGGACCGGCTTCTATGGCGGTAACGGCAACACAGACACCCGAATCCTTGAACACCTGCGTCATGCCCAACTTTTTTCCGATTATTGCATCAATACCAGGCATAAGTTCCTTCCATTTTCGGATTAGCTATCGCTCTGGTTCATTCAGTTCAACCTGAATCGGAGAGTGTCCTGCTCTCATCTGAACCGGCCAGAACGAGTCCTGCCACCCGATTTATAGTTTAATATCTACTTCAACTCCGGACGGGAGATTGAGTTTAGTTAAAGCATCAATAGTCTTCGAGGAAGTTTCAACGATATCGATCAACCTTTTATGCGTCCGAACTTCAAATTGCTCTTGCGAATCCTTATCAATGAATGTAGAGCGCAGGATGCTGAATTTCTCTATCCTGGTCGGAAGCGGGACCGGCCCGGAAACCACCGCCCCGGAACGCTCAATCGCCTCCACAATCTGTGCCGCAGACTGATCTACGATTTTGTGATCATACCCCTTCAAGCGAATACGAATTTTCTGTTTAGGCATTTCCTCTACCCTTATTTACTATTTCCTCGGCTAAATCCCGCGGAACTTGCTGATAATGCGAGAACTCAAGTGAATAATTGGCTCGCCCCTGGGTTAGTGACCGGATGACAGTTGAATAACCGAAGGTCTGAGCCAGTGGCACTTTAGCATGAATGGTGGTCATCCCAGACCTGGTATCAATATTTTCAATGTGCCCTCTGCGTGAGTTTATATCCCCAATCAAATCGCCCATAAATTGTTCCGGAGCCATTATCTCCATTTTCATAATAGGTTCCAGAAGCACCGGTTTTCCCCGGCGGGCGCCTTCTTTCATGGCCAGCGAACCGGCCATCTGGAAAGCCAGATCGGAGGAGTCCACATCATGATAGCTTCCATCAAATAAAGTGGCTTTGATATCCACAATCGGAAACCCACCCAGCGAACCAGACTGCATCCCGTCTTTTATACCTTTTTCAACTGGTCCAATAAATTTGCGCGGAATGGTTCCCCCTTTGATTGCCTCCACAAACTCAAAACCCTGGCTCTTATCCAGAGGCTCAAATTTGACCCATACATGCCCATACTGACCATGTCCTCCGCTTTGCCGTACAAACCGTCCTTCTACTTCAACCTGTTCAGTAATGGTTTCTTTATAAGCTACCTGTGGATTGCCCACTTTGGCGGTAACACCAAATTCAGTCAGCATACGGCTGACAATTACGTCCAGATGTAATTCTCCCATGCCGGAAATTATCATCTGCCCGGTTTCATCATTATAATCGACTTTAAAGGTCGGATCTTCATCCGACATTTTACGCAAGGCTTCACCCAGTTTATCCTGATCAGCCCGCGTCCTGGGTTCCACCGCTACTGCAATAACCGGTTCAGGGAAGCGGATACTTTCCAGCACCAGCGGCTTTTCAGAACTGCATATAGTATCTCCGGTGAAAGTCTCTTTCAATCCCAGTATAGCCACGATAGAGCCGGTATCGGCTTCATTTATCTCTTCCCGGTGATTGGCGTGCATCAAAACAATCCGGCCGATGCGTTCTCTCTTGTCACGGGTTGAATTCAAGACCGTAGCCCCGCTGTCCACCCGACCGGAGTATAGCCGCAAATAAACCAGACGGCCCATATATGGATCAGTTACAACTTTAAAGGCCAGAGCCACCAGCGGAGCTCCATCTTCAGGCGGGCTGATTACTTTCTCTTCGGTTTTTACATTAATAGCCTGAAGAGCAGGCATATCCAGCGGAGAAGGAAGATAATCCACTACCGCATCCAGTAAATTTTGAATACCTTTATTTTTTAAAGAACTGCCGCACAAAACCAGTACACATTTATTGGCAACCGTTACTCTTCTTAAGGCCGATTTTATATCTGTAATGGTTATCTTGTCCTGATTAGACAGATAAGACTCCATCATCCGGTCATCAGATTCGCCCAGCCTTTCGATCATATCATAGCGAGCCTGCTTGACCGTTTCCAGCATTTCATCCGGAATTTTTACCTCTTCGGCTGATTCTTCCGCCGAATTGCTGAAGCGCCAGGCTTTCATTTCAACCAGATCTATCACGCCCTGGTAATTCTCTTCAGCCCCCAACGGAAGCTGAATCGCAATAGGAATGGCGTGCAGCCGGTCCTTAATCATTTCTATGGTGCGGTGAAAGTTCGCACCGGTCCTATCCATTTTGTTAATAAAACAGATACGCGGAACACGGTATTTGTCCGCCTGCCTCCAGACAGTTTCGGACTGGGCTTCCACACCCTGAACCGCATCCAGCACCACCACGCCGCCATCCAGAACCCTTAAGCTTCTTTCGACTTCCGCGGTAAAATCGACATGGCCGGGAGTATCGATTATATTTATCCGGTGTTCTCCCCACTGGGTAGTGGTAGCAGCCGCTTTTATCGTAATCCCCCGCTCACGCTCCTGCTGCATAAAATCCATCACCGTCGTACCTTCATCCACATTTCCGATTTTGTGAGTACGGCCGGTATAAAACAATATCCGCTCAGTAGTAGTAGTTTTACCTGCATCAATATGAGCGATAATAGCAATATTTCTGATTAACTCTAGTGGAAAACTCCTGGGCACCAGACCATCCTTATATTAGAAAGCCAAAATTCGTTCCGCTTCTTCTGATACTACCCTTACCAGCGGTAATGGGCAAAAGCGCGGTTAGCTTCGGCCATCTTATGGGCTTCTTCTCTCTTTTTTACCGTGGCGCCCTGACCTTTTGAGGCATCCAGAAGTTCGCTGGCAAATTTCTCCGCTGTCGATTTTCCGCTGCGGGTACGAACAGCCTTAATCAACCAGCGAATTGCCAGTGAGCGGCCTCGGCCGGCATCCACTTCTACAGGTACCTGATAAGTAGCACCGCCCACGCGGCGGGCTTTAACTTCCAGCAGAGGAGTAGAATTCTTCAAAGCCAGTTCCAGAACAGCTATTGGATCATTCTTTTCTTTTTCCTGGATAATATCCAGAGCGCTATATAATACTCTCTGAGCGGTACTCTTTTTACCGCTGTACATCACTTTATTAATAATTTCAGCCAGAGTGGCATTGTTATATTTAGCATCCGCCAGTCTCAGTCTTCTATTAGTCTGTTTACGTCTGGGCATCTAATTCTCCTTTTAACCGGCCGCTGCCGCTTTCGGGCGTTTGTTGCCATATTTGCTTCGTCCCTGGCGGCGTTTCTCAACCCCGCTGGCATCCAGCGTGCCACGGATTATGTGATATCTTACACCAGGAAGGTCTTTCACACGTCCGCCGCGGACCAGTACAACGGAATGCTCCTGCAAATCGTGCCCTTCGCCGGGGATATAGGCTGTCACCTGGATGCCGTTGCTTAAGCGTACCCTGGCGATTTTGCGCAACCCGGAATTGGGTTTTTTGGGCGTCATAGTTCTAACCTGCAGGCATACACCCCTCTTCTGCGGGGCAGAAGTAGGATTTATAGTGGTCCTGTTCTTGAGAGCGTTAAAGGTGTACCTTAACGCCGGTGCTTTGACCCGTTTGGTTGTAGAACTGCGTCCTTTGCGTACTAATTGATTAATTGTAGGCAATTTTTCCCTTCCTATTTTACACAAATTTTAATGGATGAGACCCAGCTCATCCATTAAAGACAGACCGAACGCCGAATTTCGCTCTATCAGACTCACCTATGGACTAACTAAATCCGAATCCGACTTTTTATACTATCACAAGCAATTCTAAATTGTCAAATCATCAAAGCTAAATTACCCAAAAGGGGTCAAAATTTGTTCTTCGCCACAACCCTGCGCCGGCTGAGCATCAAACATTAACTTCTTAATACTGCACCCAATTCTTTGTTCAAGCGATCCAGTATTTGCTGATGAACCCGGTTCACTTCCTGGTCGGTTAAGGTATGGTCCGGCGAACGGTAAGTCAAACGATATGCCAGCGATTTTTTACCCGGAGGTACCTGTTCGCCGGCATAAACATCAAAAATTTCTGCCAGTTCTGTCAGCCCGAAACTGGTAATTATTTTTTGTATTTGCTGGTGCGTAATTTCACTGGCTACAATCAGGGCCATATCTCGCGTGGTGGATGGGAACTTTCCGATCGGACGATAGATGCGGTCTGCGGCCGCAAACTGGACCAGTGCCTTCAAATCCATTTCTATCAGGTAGACCGGTTCATTAATCTCAAAACCCAGAGCTACCGCGGGATGCACTTCTCCCACCACACCTATCTTCTGCTTTTTGATATAGATATCCGCCTGCTTTCCGGGATGCAGCCCACCATCCTGTCCTTTTTCAAAAGCAGCCGAGAGTCCCAAGTACAGCAGCAGACCTTCAATGGTCCCTTTGGCATCAAAAAAATCCATCACTTCGTTCTGGCTCTGCCATGAGCGTTCAAAACGCAATCCACCCATTAGAGCGCACACGGTTTCTCGTTCATCCGGCAGGTTGTGTTCTCGTGCCAGATATACCCGGCCCAGTTCGAACAATCTGATACTGCCTTCCTGATAACGCCGGTTGGCCGCGAAGGCATTTAACAAATTCCCCCGCAAACTGGTGCGTAAAAACTCCATATCTGAAGTCATAGGATTGGTCACTCTTAAAGGTCCGGCAGAGGACGCTGGAGCGACTGTTCCAATTTTACTCAACAAATCCCGGCCCACTAGCGAAAAATTGAGTATTTCGGTAAAACCGTGAGCTGTCAGACCCGACCGTATGACATCCTTGAGCTTGATAAGTGGATCTGGATTGACCGGCGGAAGCGGATCAGCCAGAAGGGTGTTGGGTATTTTATCATACCCCTGGATGCGGGCCACCTCTTCGATCAGGTCTTCTTCAATATTGATATCGCTTCTCCAGTAGGGAGCAACTGCTTCTATTTCATCATTTAGGCCGGATTGGCGGCATTCTATTCCCAATGACACCAGGGTATTCATTATCTGTTCCCGTGTGAAATCAACCCCCAACAGTTTTTTCAACCTGATCACCGAAAGCTTAACCGGCTGGGGTATTTTTCGCCCTGGATAAACATCAATCCAACCCCGGGCCGCCTTTCCGGCTCCCAGTTCAACTATCAGTTGTGTGGCCCGTTTCAGCGCCGGCAGGGCCACGCCCGCGGAAATCCCTCTTTCAAAACGGTAGCGTGACTCGCTGGGTATCCCCAGTGCTTCGCCTGTAGAATGAATACTGGTGGCTTTGAAGCTAGCCGCTTCCAGCAGAATGTTAAGGGTCTTTTCAGTTACTTCACTGTTTAGCCCACCCATCACACCGGCCACTGCTACCGCCCTTGCACCATCGGCTATTACCAGCATATTCTGATTCAGTTTTCTTTCAACTCCGTCCAGCGAAGTTATAACCTCATCTGCCGATGCTCGGCGTACAATTATTTTCCGGCCTGCGATTCGATCGTAATCAAAGGTATGTAAAGGTTGTCCGTATTCCAGCATGACATAGTTACTTATGTCAACTACATTATTTATCGGCCGCATACCGCAGGCAATCAATCTATCCTGCATCCATTGGGGAGAAGGCCTGATTTGAACATCCGAAATCAGACTGGCACAATAGCGGGAACACAAATCTTCCGCCTCTATCTCTATCCGAATGCAGCTTTCAATCGGGTTTCCCGTCTCCTGGTAAACCGGTTCCTGGATGTGAACAGGCTGACCGGTGAGCGAGGCGGCTTCGCGCGCAATGCCGATTATTGACAAACAATCCGGCCGGTTGGGAGTCACATCCAGGTCAATGATGGTATCTCCCAGATATTCCTGCAGAGACATGCCCACTGGTGCATCCGCAGGTAAAACCAGAATCTCGTTGTGTTCCTGCGAGATACCCAGTTCCATTTCGGAGCAAATCATACCCCTGGATTCCACTCCCCGGATTTTAGCCGGTTTTAAACGCAATGTCTGGCCGTTATGCCCGTCAATCAAAACCGCTCCGATGGAAGCAAAAGCCACTTTATCACCGCAGCCAAAATTCCAGGCTCCGCAAACAACAGTTTCCGTTCCTTTGCCGGTATCCACTGTGGCCAGCCTTAATTTGTCCGCATTGGGATGAGGACTGATGGCCGTGACCCGGGCCACACCCACATTGTCCCAGTTCTCACCCACAGACAGGACGGCTTTAACTTCATTGCCGGACATCATCAAGCGGTTAGCCAGATCGCCAGGTGGGACCACCATATTCAAATAATCTTTCAGCCACTTAATTGGTACTTTCATAAATTATTGCCTCAGAATTGTTGTAAAAATCGCAGGTCGCCGCTGTAAAACAGCCGTATGTCCTCTATCCCGTAACGCAGCATGGGTTGTCTTTCCACACCCATACCGAAAGCAAAGCTCTGATATATTTCCGGATCCAGACCGGCTTTCCGCAAAACTTCGGGATGAGTCATCCCGGCTCCGCCCACTTCAATATAGCCCGAATTTCCGCACAGCCGGCAGCCTTTTCCCTGGCAGACCGCACATTCCACCGCTATTTCCACTCCAGGCTCAACGAAAGGAAAGAAATCGCAGCGAAAGCGGACTTTGCGGTGGGCCCCGAAAAATCGCCGGGCAAATTCAAATAAGGTGCCTTTCAAGTCTGCCATGGTGATA
>DATIKD010000334.1:0-1558 GCA_035477965.1 Dehalococcoidales bacterium
TGATTACATTGATTTAGGAGCTGACTATTTTGAGAAAAAGGATCAACTGAGGATGGTTCGTAAAGCTGTAAGTCGAATCGAACACTTTGGTTACAGGGTCGTTCTGGAACCCACCAACCCAGTATTTTCATAGCAATGACACGTTTGGGATAGGAATCCCCTTACCGTTGTCATGCCAGAAGCCTCGAATGGCGAGACCGAAGCATCTGGACCCCCTCCGTCGTTGTCATCCTGGAAGCCTCGAATGGCGAGGCTGAAGGATCTGGACGAGGGGCGGCAAACCCTGTTTTCTCCAGAGAATATCTTTTCACGCCCAGAGTGGAAGATTTTTTAAAATTGTCAATCCTTCCATCACATCCTTCCACGAAAATATTGGACAGCAGTGATCTCAAAAACCTCTTTTTCCGTGATTACCTCCCTCCAGTAACTGTGACTATTTTGTGACAGACGTTTATCCGAATGTGACCTGAGGGTTAGTCCTCCCCTTTAAACTTAAGTCTTGTTGACTGTTGAGGGGAACGGATGAATCGCAGGTCTACTGTTTTAAATATTGTGGCTTTGTTCTTCTGTGCCATGCTGCCTTTGGCGCCCGTTATGACAGCCGGAATACATAGTTTTACTCCTGCCACTCCTGCGGCAGGCCCCAATACTGCAGCTTTACCGGCTGAAATACCCGTGCAAAATTTAAGGTCCGACCGCTGGGACCTGGTACAAATTAAAGTCCCGCAAGCCTGGGAAGTGACCGCAGGCGGGCAGGGTGTGGTCATCGCTATTCTGGATAACGGAATTGATGACAGCCACCCGGCCCTGAGAGGCAAAATCATCGGCAGGACGTCTTTTACCGAACAAAAAGAGTTCGATAAAGTCAGAGGGCATGGTACCCATATCGCCGGGTTGATTGCCGCCTCAGTTGATAAGTCCGGCAATTCCGGAATTGCTTATAATGCCCGCTTGCTGGATGTTCAGGTAGCCGAAAGTGACGGTACCACAGATGCCCTGAAAGTGGCCAAAGGCATAATCTGGGCGGCGGATAACGGAGCTCAAATCATCAATATCAGCATCGTGGTCTCCAGGCCTTACAGCCAACTGGAATATGCGGTGCAGTATGCCTGGGCCAAAGGTTGCCTGATTGTGGCTGCGGCTGGAAATGAGGGCAATTCGGAGCCAATGTATCCAGCCGGATATACACAGGTTCTGGCGGTTGGGGCCTCCGACCAGACTAACCGGCTGGCGGACTGGTCAGCCCGCGGGAACTGGGTGGACCTGGCTGCCCCGGGAGTTAACATTTTTTCTGTCCTGCCGGGAAAAAGCTACGGATTCAGAAGCGGTACTTCTTTCGCAACGGCCCTGGTGTCCGGCAGTGCCGCATTGCTGTATGCCGGAGTAGCCGACCGGGATAAAGACGGACTGATAAACTATGAGCTTGCAGAACTGTTATTAAGCAGCAGCGAGCTGTGTGCCGGTGAGAGTATTCCGGAAACGCGTTTGAATGTTTACCACGCTGCTAAATTGGCTGGCATAACTAAAGACTATCCGGCATCTCCGAACTAGAAATTCT
>DATIKD010000335.1:0-9978 GCA_035477965.1 Dehalococcoidales bacterium
TCTCCCACTACTTTAATATCCATGGTTGAGATATGACTGTCTACTCCGATATAATTCATCTGTGGGTACCTCCTTGGCTTTTATTTTGTTTTTTCTCTAACTTAATTCTAGCTTAGGGATACCCACAGTTTCATTATTTCAACGACGGAGGGAATCCGATTGCTACGACCTCGCCTTTCGAGGCCTCCGGTGTGTCAGACTATTATTATAATCTGTCTTAACCCAGGCTTGTTATTTAATTTTGTCTTAGACAAGAGTGAAATTTTATATAGTTTCCGGTATCCGGAACCGGTGATACTCTTCTCCCTTAACAATTCTTTTGGTTGACAATGAAAAACAAGATATGGTATACAGGTTACAACCTTAATAAATTTTATTATTTAGTTTTAGACTAAAACTTCTCAATACCATGCGAAACAACTAAATTTAAGATAAAATAAGCTTACGTTATTTTTTAATTGGGATAGTCGCACATGGTTCGAAAAAAATTGAAACAGGAGAGAGCGTAACATGTCATCATTAATGCAACGCTGGATGGGGCAAGGTCACATAATTAAAGATGATTACTCTTCCAGCGAAAAAGCTGCCGGGTTTATTGATATTACCCGGCCGGTACTTTCCATAATGGGTGCGCTGGGTGTAGGAGCCGCGGCTGCTCTGGCCTTTGGCGGTTTTCCAGCCTGGCATCAGTGTTTGGTGGGTTTTATCGCCGCTCTGCTGGCCTTTGCCGGAATTCATGCTTTCAATGATTTTGCAGATTCGCGGCGGGATGTAGTCTGCTGGCCGGGAAGGCCGATTCCCAGCCGCCGCCTTTCTTCCAAACAGGCCCTTTTTTTGGCTATTTTGACGTTTGCTTTATCACTCGTAATTGTCTGGGTGGTTTTTAATCCTGTCTGTTTTGTTGTATCGTTAATTGCCATAGTAATGGGCTGCCTGTATTCCGCCTATCTGCGTGACCGGGTTGGCTACCTGGTACTACCCTTAATTGAAGGTTCTCTCTGGCTGTGCGGCTGGACTGCTTTCTCTCCTGAGACACTTTTCACTTCCTGGGTCCCCTGGTCGTTATACGCTTTTTCAGCTCTCTGGCAGGCCGGTCATATCATGATCTATTCTCCTCTTCATCCAATTCGCCAGGTAAAAGGCAAGAATTTGACTCAGGTCCCAGCGTTTTTTGTTACCACTTCACCCAGAGCGGCAACCATCATCGGCGTAGTGTTTCTGGTTTTGACGATAGCTCTCGGCATTTTCCTGGGTTTTTACCTCAATCTGGGACTGATTTTCCTGATTCCGGTGGCAATCATGGGATTCTTCTCTTTAGTAGTCAGCATCAGTTTCATGAATGATTCCGGGAACTTCGGCAAAGGTATTAAGGCCTTTACGGTAGTAACTTATTTTATGACAGTAGCCAGATTAACGATTTTGCTCAGTGTTCTTTTTACTCTGGTTTTCTAAAGGATTATAATTGGAGTCCGAAAATATTGCCCGTAAGGTCAAGGCTGTTTTTAATCCGCCCAGTCTGATATTAAAACAATTCTTCAGTCTGGCCTATCAAGGTTGGCTGACTGACTGGAAAGGCTTGCCCCGCTGGATACTAAAAGGGAACAAAGTAATTGCCACTGCAGCCGGTGCCACATCCATCGGCTGCACCGGTTATCCGTATCACGTAGTCTGGGAAATTACCAACCGCTGTAATCTGGATTGTATTCACTGCTATGCCAGTTCAGTACCTTCACCACAAAGCGAATTAACCACGCTGGAAGGTAAACAATTGCTTGAGAAGATGACCGAAATTCCAGCCTTACGCATGATTGTCATCACCGGGGGTGAACCTCTCATCAGAAATGATATTTTCGAACTAGTGGAATACGCCGGTAAATTGGGATTCAAAATCGTTTTTAGTACTAACGGCACACTGTTAACTCATAAGGTCGCCGGAGACCTGGTCAAAATGGGAGTTGTTAATTTCTCGATCAGCCTGGATGGATCCACGGCTGAGAAACATGAGACCATTCGCCCTCATTCCGGTTGTTTCAACCAAACTCTGGAGGGTATCAAAGCCGCAGCCGCAAGCGGAGTCTGTTTGCAGATAAATTTTACGGCTATGAAACAAAATTTGGCCGAGTTGCCGCAGGTAATCGATCTGGCTGAAGAATTAGGGGCTGATATTTGCATGGTTTTTCAGACAATACCTCCCTGTAAAGACCGTGGAGCGGTGGAACTTAACGCGGAAGACCAGAATCAGCTTTTACGGATCATCCGTGAAAAACAGCGCCAAAAACGAATGTTGCTGATGCCGGTTTGCAGCCCTGAATACTGGCCATTGATAGCGAACCAGCACAAAAACAGGTTGGTTCCCAAAAGCCTGAAGCAGGCGGCTTTCAGCGGCTGCGGAGCTGGGCGCGGTTTTTGTTATATCCGCTTCGACGGCAACGTCTGGCCGTGTAACTTTATACCGTTATCCGCCGGCAATGTGCGGGAGTCTTCATTTGCAGATATCTGGCGGAATTCAGCCTTACTGCAACAATTTTACTCCCTGCATAAGAATTTGAAGGACGCCTGCGGCCAGTGTGCCGATAAGCAAATTTGCGGTGGATGCCGGGGCAGAGCCTACGCTCACTTCGGCGATTTTTGGGCGGCTGATCCCAACTGTAATCTGGTTTTAAAAAATAAACTTCCTGTTACGATTCAATAAATCACTCCTGTCCAAATTGTGGGCAGACGGATTGTCAACATTGATACAATCTTCCCTGCCGGTTGTGATAGGGCATTCTCCTGGGTTGTACCCCCTCCGGATGCTTCAGCCTCGCCAATTGAGGCTTCCAGCATGACCACGAAATGAGGTCTCCAACATGACAATCAAACGGGAATCCTATCCCAAACCTGTCATTCCCTCGAAAATAAGGTTGTCATCCTGGAGTCCCGATGCGCCTAGACTACTCATCGGGGCGAAGGATCCGGCGGGGACGGGGACTCAATAACTGGGGCTAATTTGACACGAAAGCAGGAAGGGAACGGATTACCGCCCACCCCTCCAGATGCTTCAGCCTCGCCAATCGAGGCTTCCAGCATGACAGCGACGGAGGGAATCCGATCGTTTCAGCCTCGCCAATCGAGGCTTCCAGCGTAACAACAAAAAAGGGTCTCCAAAATGACAACCAAACGGGAATCCTATTCCAAACCTGTCATTCCCTCGAAAATAAGGTTGTCATCCTGGAGTCCCGATGCTCCTTTACTACTCATCGGGGCGAAGGATCCGGCGGGGAGGGGACTTTTCGAGGCCGGAATGCAGACGATTCCTCCCCCCTCCGGATGCTTCAACCTCGCCTTTGGAGGCCTCCGGCATGAAGTTTGTAATTATAATCCTTCTAAACCCTATCTCGATAGAGATTTAGATTTGGACTGGCGTAACTCAGAAAATACTAATACCGGTATTCAGGTCGTCAGTCACTGCTTTTAGTCAAATTTGGGCCACGAACCAATCAATATGGCGAATCAGCCTCGTACTATGAATCGCTATTGACTATCACTGCAGTAATTATTAATATTATCTAAAATATTAATCGCCTGTGATTATATGCCAGATAAGGAGTGAACCATGATAAATCCGGTTAGTCCTGTGGCGCAAACTAAAAGCGGAAAAATAGAAGGTCTTAATGAAAACGGTTTATGGGTGTTCAAAGGAGTGCCTTTTGCTGCCCCGCCCATAGGACCTTTGCGCTGGGCGCCTCCGCAACCACATCCCGGATGGGAAGGAATACGCTCAGCCAAACAGTTCGGTCGAACTTCTCTGCAACCCACTATGCAGGGCAATCCGCCGCCGGGATTCGGTGAACCGGAAGAAATGGACGAAGATTGCCTTTTCCTGAATATCTGGACTCCCGGTCTGGATGACAAAAAACGCCCGGTTATGGTCTGGATACACGGCGGCGCCTTTGTGATGGGTTCGGGTTCGCAATCCTCTTATCGCGGAGGTCGTTTATCTAAAAATTGTGATGTAGTTTTGGTCTCGATCAACTATCGTCTTGGGTTGCTGGGATTTCTAAATCTGGAGATAGCCACGGATGGCAAAATCCCGGCCAGCGGGAATGAAGCCCTGCTGGACCAGGTGGCTGCCCTGAAATGGGTGAAGGAAAATATCTCGGCTTTCGGCGGTGATCCTGGAAACGTGACCGTTTTGGGGGAGTCCGCCGGAGCTATGAGCATCGGTTGTTTAATGGCCATGCCGGCCGCCCAGGGCCTTTTCCATAAAGCCATACTTGAGAGCGGGACCGGCAGTTATGCCCGGCCCCTGGAACAAATGGTCGCGGTCGCCCGCGATTTCTTAAAACTGGCGGGTTGGGATGGTTCCAATGTTGACCATCTGAAACGTTTAACGGCTGCCGACCTTCTTAAAATTCAAACCGAGTTGACTCTTAGATCGCCGGGCGGATTGACTCCGGTAACTCCCGTTATTGATGGTAAAATTCTGCCGGCTCCGCTGGAAGCCCTTAAATCCGGAGCATCTCCCGGTGTAAAATGCATTATCGGTACCAATTTGGACGAATGGTCGTTGTTTGAAATGATGGCTCCACAAGGGGCTGAATTAACCGATGAAGGTCTGGCTAAAAACCTGACCTATATGATACCGCCTCAAAAAGTGGCAGATCTGATATCGGCCTACCGCAGCGGACTATCCAGGAGAGGAGGACCGGTGACACCCCGTATAATTATGGCCGCTATTCGTACTGATATGATGTTCCGAATGCCCGCGGTGCGTCTGGCTGAAGTTTGTTTTAAAAATAAACAGGACACTTATATGTATCTGTTCACCTGGGAATCACCGGCCATG
This sequence comes from Dehalococcoidales bacterium, assembly GCA_035477965.1. Taxonomy (GTDB): domain Bacteria; phylum Chloroflexota; class Dehalococcoidia; order Dehalococcoidales; family UBA3254; genus DATIKD01. The sequence continues at coordinate 4,829 of DATIKD010000335.1, forward strand.
AACGGCGCTCTTGGAGCCTGTCACGCGCTGGAAATCGGTTTTGTTTTTGGAGATCCTGAGCCGACTTTCTGCGGCAGCGGTCCGGATGTAGATAAGCTGTCGGATGAAATACAAAGAGCCTGGTCGGCTTTTGCTCGCACCGGAAATCCATCTATCCCCCAACTGGGAGATTGGCCCCAATACAGTGCAAAACGTGAAACCATGATCCTGGGCAAAATTAGCCATGTCGAAGAAGCACCTTACGAAGAAGAACGGGCAATTTGGGACAAGATTGAGAACGCCAAATGAAAAGGAGGCTGTAGTGAACCAGACTTCAAATACCGTAGTGCAAACCCAAAAGGGAAAAGTGGAAGGCTCTTTCGAAGATGGACTGCTTGTATTTCGCGGCATACCTTATGCTGCTCCTCCGGTTGGGGAATTACGCTGGATGCCGCCTAAACCGGCGCCGGCCTGGAAGGGTATCCGCTCGGCCAGGCACTTTGGGCCCATCGCACCTCAAAACCCGATGGTTTTTGAAGGGTTGATGGGAGCGCAGGAGCCCGAACCACAAAGCGAAGATTGTTTATTTTTGAATATTTATACTCCGGGACTGGATGACAAAAAGCGCCCGGTAATGGTCTGGATTCATGGAGGCGCCTTCTCTCTGGGCTCTGGTTCCATGGCCATGTTTCGCAGCGGCAGTCTGGCAAAACGAGGCGATGTTGTTCTGGTTACCATAAACTACCGGCTGGGCATTCTGGGTTTTTTAAATCTTAAAGAATTAACCGGCGGTAAAATTCCTTCCACCGGTAATGAGGGTCTGCTTGATCAGGTAGCCGCCCTTGAATGGGTAAAAGCCAACATTGCCGGATTTGGCGGCGATCCTGATAATGTTACAATTTTCGGCGAATCAGCCGGAGGGATGAGTGTTGCCTGCCTGATGGTTCTGCCCAAAGCCCAGGGGCTCTTTCACAAAGCCATCATTGAAAGCGCGGTCGGCGCCATCGGCCGGCCGCTCAACGTTTCGGTTAAAATAGCCGGAATATTTTTAAAGGCAGTGGGTCTTAAAGCGACCGATATTGAGGCTTTAAAGGCCTTGCCCATTCCCGCTATTTTGGCAGCTCATAACCGGGTAGCTTTGGAAACCGGGCAGGGTGCGGCGCCGTTCATCCCGGTTGCGGACGGGAAAATAATGCCGTTGATGCCTCTGGAAGCCTTCGCCGCCGGAAAAGCTTCGCCTGTTCCTACCATCGTCGGTTCTAACCTGGATGAACAGAAACTGTTTTCCATGATGGACCCCAATTCAGCCAAAATGGATAAACAGATACTGGTTAAAATGTTGGAACGCAACGTACCGCAAGACAAAATAACTGGACTGATTGAAACTTATCGTCAGGCCAGACTAAAACGCAGCCTTCCCGTCACTCCATTTGAGTTGTTCTCGGCCATCAACTCTGATTTGATGTTCCGGCAAATAGCCCTGCACATCACTTCCAGCCAGCATTTCAATAGCGTCCCGGCCTATCATTACCTGTTCACCTGGGTTTCTCCCGCTGCCGGCGGGGCTCTGGGGGCCTGTCACGGACTGGAAGTGGGTTTTGTGTTTGGCACCTACGAACCATTATTCAGCGGCAGTGGACCGGGGGCGGACAAATTATGTCAACAAATCCAGGACGCCTGGACAACCTTTGCCAGGACCGGCAATCCATCGACTAAAAGCCTGGGAAAATGGCTGAAGTACGGCACAGCCCGCAACACCATGATAATTTCCGAAAATTGCCGGCTGGAAAAGAAAGTGCTGGAAGAAGAACGCCAGGCCTGGGAAAAAGTGGGACAGGTCAATCTCATGAATATGCTCTGAAAAGCCTCTGTTCAGTATATAAATCAGGGCGAGTTTCCCTTACTCGCCCTGATTTTTTCTCACATAAACTGTTTTTAAAACTCTTATTTAGCGATTATAATCCCAGTTCCTCTCCTACCAGTACCAGATTGATTCGACCTTTGTGGAAAGGCATGGCGCCGTCAATAATGACCGTATAGTTGCAGATGCGCCAGTCCGCGCGGCAATCTCCACAAAAACCGGTTTTAGCACAGGGCAAATCAGCCAGCCCCGGGCTGTGGTGCTTAAGCAGATGTCTTTTGACGTTTAGCGGCGCACTGTACTGGTGAATGCGAACCAGGGCTGATTCCACATCCGGCACTATTTTATTAACCCCCGCTACCATTATCACTTTGGACGGTCCAAATATCATAGCAGCCACACGGTTGCCGCTGCCGTCAATATTGACCAGTTTGCCATCAGTTGTAACTGCGTTGGTTCCGGTAATCAATATATCTGCGAAAAATGTCTCGCGCATCATCTGCAGTCTTTGGTTAGCCTCAGGCCAGCGGCCTTCATCATCGGTTTGAAACGGGTCGATTATGCTGTTCTGATTTCTGCGGTGCAAAGCTTCTATCAGCCCAATCTGGTCAAGCGAAATTCCATCTCCCCGCGCCACCACCGCTCCTGCCGGCACCATATCCAATACCAGGTCAAGAGCCTCTTTTTTATTGGCAGCGTAAAAACCATTCATTTTTCGCTTTTGCAGGTTCTCAATTACTTTGTTGGCTCTCTGGGCGTTATATTCGGTTTTTTCACGGCTGATATCGGTTTCATCAATCACAGGTTGCCTCCCTGAAACTCTTTATAATAGGTCCACCTTAAGTCCGTGTTTTCGCTTCCCAGCGGGTTTTTTCCTGGTTAAACCATTCCAGTTGTTCGGAAATCATCTGGCGGATGGGCAGATGGTAAGGGCAGCGCTCTTCACATTTCCCACATTGTGTACACGAAGCTGCTTTGGTCATCATAGGTCCGACCATCTCGCCGAAAAACCTCTCCGGCGGAAGGCGTTTATAAAAGCTCTTAACGGATGTCATCATGGAGATCGGAATCCCCGCCGTGCAGGGCTGGCAGTAGTCACAACGGTGACAGAAGTGAGGCCCCAACTCCTGTTTTATTCGCTCCATCTCCTTTTTTTCATCAGCGGTGAGTGTTAACGGACCTTCCATGATTTGGTGGATCTCTTCAATTTCCCACGTTTTTTCTATACCCGGAATCAAGAGCACGTCATCAAATGAAGCCAGGTACTTAAAACACACTGCCGCATTATCTACCATACCCCCTGCCAGCGGTTTCATGGATATAAAGCCGATATCCAGTTGGCGGCAGATGGGCAGCAGGATATCGGCTGCTTCAGTAGCCATGAAATTAAAGGGGAACATTAAAGTTGAAAACTGGTTGGACTCTACGGCTTTTTTGGCGACATCAATCTGGTGTGAAGTGATGCCGATGTGACGGATATATCCCGCTTTTTGCGCTTCCCTGAAAACATCCAGCGCCCCGCCGGGACTTAAAACGCTCTCCAGTGCGGACATGGTGCTGACGCCATGGATCTGGTATATATCGATGTAGTCCACCCCCAGTCTGGTCAGACTTAACTTGAGATTTTTTTCAATGATTTCTTTGTTGATAGGCGCGGTTTTGGTCGCCAGGACCACTTTATCTCTGCGTCCTTTGATGGCCTTGCCAATCCGCTCTTCACTGGTTGAATAACCATTGGCTGTATCAAGGTATACAACACCCAGATCAAGGCAGCGTTCCACTACTTTAACGGCATCGCTCTCGTTTAAACGCTGTATGGGTATCCCCCCAAAACCCAGTTGAGGCACACGGATATTGGTTCTGCCCAATCTGATCGTTTTCATGTTATTCAGCTCCCTTGAATAAATATACTCTCCTGCATTTGACAATATCGCCTATGACAATATTATACATATTCTGATTTCTGCTGCTCTATCTGTCAAATCATCATCGCAAAGTGCAATCCCCTGCGTTGTTGGCCGGTTTTGTGCTCAGGAAAGCCGGCGTTTAGTTTATCATCCGATTTCTGCTAGAATAGGATGTGATAACTGCATAGCCGAGTTTTTAGTGAATAACAAAATTCTGGAGGATTATGCTGTGGCTGCTCCCAAAGAAATGAAAGTAATCATGGTTTTTGAGGATGGAACAAAAAAAGAGATCAGTTATAATCTTAATCCTTTACGCAGTGGGGACAACCCGCATCAGGCCGGTTTTGCCGGCGAGCCGGGTAATTCTTATTCTGAAGTCATTGAAGGGCGCGGTATGGGGTTTACCAACCATATTGATCTTCTGGGATATTCCGTGGCGGTGGAAATCAGCCGTACCATGGCATTCCTGAGAGACGCCAGAACTGAGGCTGTAGTTATCAACAAACACACCAATCCGGCAGTATTTGCGGCCCGTTCAAACCAGTTGGAAGCGCTTAAAGCCGCCCTGGAGACTGATAAAAAATCCCCCAGCGGCGGTATTTTGTGCAGTTCATCTAAACTCACACTGGAAACGGCTGATTTTCTGGCAGAAAAAAACCGCTCTGAAAAATTCGTTCTGGACGTCCTGGCAGCACCAGGATTTGAATCCGGTTGTGACCGGATACTTTCAGACGTGATGAAAAATCTCAGGATTATTGATGTTTCCGGCCTGGATAGCTGGGAAAAGATTAATGCCGGGGTATTTGGCTACAATATGAAATGGACCATTGGCGGCAAGCCGGTCATTACTGAAGTTGACCAGACATCCTTCTTTAACGCCAGGTACGGAGTGGAGGTATTTTCCAAACGAAAACCAACTGCAGAGGAAATGAAAGATGCCCACATTGCCTGGATCGGAGCTAAAGCCATCCAGTCAAACTCTTTTGCTTTCGTGAAAGATGCCGTACTTCTGGCCCAGTGCGGCGGCCAGACCAATCGTGAAGATTCAGCCAAATTTGCCCATGAGAGAGCCGTCGAATTCGGAGTCTCTCTGGAAGGCTCGGCTGCAGCCACTGATTCTTTCATTTTTGGCCGCGCTAATATTGATATGCTGCAGGCGATGAAGGTTGCCGTGGTGGTGCAGCCCACCCGTAAACTGTTAACCACGGGTTTTTTGAAAACCGACGATCCCATAAAAGAAGCCATCGATGAATATAACATGGTCATGCTGCGCTTCTATTTAATCGGTGCGGATGGTCAGGAAAAAGCCTGGAGGGTCTTTCGTCACCTGTAAGTGAGTCCCCAAAAGGGTCACTTTGGCGCGCAAGAGCAGGTGAATTCAAATCTGCCCGGGTATAACAAAT
>DATIKD010000336.1:0-2978 GCA_035477965.1 Dehalococcoidales bacterium
GAGTGTTGAAGAATTGCCTAAAATTGAAAAGAAGATGCGGGAGTTAATCGCACGGGGACTGACCTTTAACCGGGAAGTGATCTCCAGGGAAGATGCCAGAGTATTATTCAAAGACCAGCCCTATAAACTGGAGTTAATCGAAGAGCTGAAAGACGAGGAAATTATCATATACCGATCAGGTAATTTTGTGGATTTATGTGCCGGGCCGCACGTCCAGAACTCAAGGGAAATTCGCTATGATGGCTTCAAACTGGAGAAAGTGGCCGGGGCTTACTGGCGAGGTACAGAAAAGAATCCGATGCTGCAAAGAATTTACGGGCTGGCTTTTGCCAACAAGCAGGAACTGGAGGCGTATATTGCCTATCAGGAAGAGATAAAGAAGCGCGATCACCGCAAAATAGGCAAAGACCTGGATCTTTTTGTTTTTTCTGATTTAATCGGTAAGGGCTTGCCTATTTTTACTGAAAAGGGGTCAGTCATCCGGCGGACTCTGGAACGTTTTGTGGTGGATGAGGAAATAAAAAGGGGCTACAAGCATATTTATACCCCGGAACTGGCCAATATCGATCTTTATAAAACTTCCGGACACTATCCTTATTATAAAGATACCATGTATCCGCTGATGAAGGTGGATGACGAAGAATTGATGCTCAGGCCTATGACCTGCCCACATCATTTCCAGTATTATGCCAGCAAGCCGCGCTCCTACAAGGAACTGCCCTTCAGGATTGCGGAGCTGGCTAAGCAATTTCGCTACGAAAAATCCGGCGAACTGACCGGCCTGATCCGGGTCAGGAGTTTTTGCCTGGCGGATTCTCATATTATTTGCCAGAGGGAACAGGCGGTTTCGGAACTGAATGTAGTCCTGGACCTGATAGAGTTCATGGGTGTCACGCTGGGACTCAACACCGGTAACAACTACCGTTACCGTTTGTCTCTGGGTAACCGTGAAGAAGAAAAGAAATATTTTAAAGATGATGCGGCCTGGGATTATGCTGAGGGGGTTTTGCGCAGTGTTCTCCAACAGCGCCAGGCTGATTTTTACGAAGCGGCCAATGAAGCAGCTTTCTACGGCCCCAAGATTGATATTCAGATGCGCAATTTTGCCGGTAAAGAAGATACGGTATTTACCGTCCAATATGATTTTGTGATGCCAAAACGTTTCAACCTGACTTATATTGATAAAGACGGCAAAGAAAAAGAACCAATAGTAATTCATCGCTCCTCGATCGGCGCGATTGAAAGGACCTTTGCTTTTTTGATAGAGCATTTTGCGGGAGCTTTCCCCATCTGGATGACTCCGGTGCAGGCGGTGGTGATTCCGGTGTCAGAGCAATATACCGATTATGCGCGGAAAGTGGAGAGTGAACTAAAAGCCGCGGATATCCGGGTTCAACTGGAAGACAGCACGGAAAGAATGAATCAGAAAATTCGCCAGGCTCAACTGGAGAAAATTCCCTGTATGATTATTGTAGGGGAAAGAGAAGCCAGCGACGGAACGGTATCGGTCAGGCTGCGAACCGGGAAACAGTTGCAGGCTATTCCTGCAGCCACTTTTAAGGAACAACTCCTGAAAGTAATCGCGGCAAAAGCAAAAGATTTTGATATTTAGTTAATAGTTGTGCTAAAATAGCATATTCTATGCTCAAAAGGGCAGAGAAAGCTGTAGTTTGCCCCTTAAGTTTAAGAGGGCAAAAGTGATTGTGCCTGCTAATCGCGGGCTATATTATAATGTAAGAATAAAGCTGGCGGCATCTTGAATATAATATTCCAGGAGGTAAATTGCCCATAATTAAGAAACTTAGAGTCAATGAAGGAATCAAAGCCCGGGAATGCCGTTTGGTGGGCGACCAGGGCGAGCAGTTAGGGGTAATGGCGTTGTACCAGGCACTGGAAGCAGCCAAGAAAAAAGGGTTGGATCTGGTCGAAGTAGCGCCAACTGCAGTTCCTCCAGTTTGCCGGATGATGGATTACGGTAAATTCAAGTATGAGCAAGCTAAGAAAGAACGCGAAATGCGGAAAACTCAAAAAATCTCCATAGTCAGAGAAATCCGGCTGCGGCCCAAAATCGGTGACCATGATTTTGAAGCCAAGACTCGTTCAGTCAAGAAACTTCTGCAGGATGGAGACAAAGTTAAAATCACCATCATGTTTCGCGGACGGGAAATTACTCATGCCAACCTGGGATGGAAATTACTGGAGAAGATGATGGAAGTGCTGAAGGGGACTGTGGTAATTGAAAAACAGCCCCAGATGGAAGGCTCCAGGATGTTTATAATTTTGGCCCCGATGGCCGCGCATAATTTAAACAAGCCCACACAGGCACCATCCAAACCGGTCGCGGTAGAAAAGATTGCGGAAAAAATCCCTGCTAAACCAGTGGAAAAAAATAAAGACGAAAAAGTGAAGGAATCTGCTAATGCCTAAAGCACCAAAATTGTATAAAATGAAAACTCATAAAGGGGCCAAAGACCGTTTCCATGCTACTGCTACTGGAAAAGTCCTGAGGACCAAATGCGGCAAGAGCCATTTGAGACGCAACCGGAATAAAGATGCCAAAGGACAACTGGATGAAATGATTCCGGCCAATCATGCCGAAAAAGACAGATTGAAAGCTTTATTGCCTTATGGCGCCAAATATATACGCTAGATCAATCAAATTCCGGAGACGGGATTCAAATCTGCAAGCCAGGAGTCCTGAGCAGGAACTTTTAATTTATATTTAGAATTGGGGGTAAAACACTGTGGCACGCGTAAAAAGAGGTGTCGTTTCACGCAGACGGCACAATAAATTGCTATCGTTAACCAAAGGGCAGGTTGCCTCTAAACATAAGCTGGTACGCCGGGCGCATGAAGCCATGCTCCATTCTTTGAGTTACGCCTATTTTCACCGGCGAGAAAGAAAAGGTGATATGCGCCGGATGTGGATTGTCCGCATTAATGCTGCTGCTCGGGCTAACGGCCTTAATTACAGTGAG
>DATIKD010000337.1:0-3320 GCA_035477965.1 Dehalococcoidales bacterium
GCCATCTTTTCCATACTTAATACGGACATACTGCATTTAATAGTTTAAGACTACCTTTTGAAGGAGGCAAAAATGCAATCAAAAGAACTATTCGATATTAGCGGCCGCAAAGCGCTGGTGACGGGAGCCGGGCGTGGCATCGGGAAAGTCCTGGCTCTGACTCTGGCTAAAGCCGGCTGTGATGTAGCGCTGCTGGGCCTGCACCGGGAAAATCTGGAATCTGTTGCCGTCCAAATCCGGGGAACCGGCCGGGCGGCCCAGGTGCTAACCGCCGATGTCGCACAAAAAGAACAGGTTTTTACTGCTTTTCAGCAACTGGAAGAGAAATTTGGCCGCCTGGATATTTGTGTAAATAATGCCGGAATCAGCCTTCAGGAACCTGCCGAGGAAATGAAGGAGGAAGACTGGGACCGTATCATTGATATCAATATGAAAGGGGTTTTCCTGTGTTCACAGGCTGCCGCCAGATTGATGATACCGCGCCGGAGTGGCGTCATCATTAACATCGGTTCGATATCCGGGTCAGTAGTCAACGTTCCTCAAAAACAGGGAGTCTACAATACTTCCAAGGCCGGTGTCGTCATGCTCACCCGTTCCCTGGCAGTTGAATGGGCTCCTTATGGCCTCCGTGTCAATAGCCTGAGTCCGGGCTACATCAAGACTGAGATGACACTGCAAGCCATGTCACACCTGTTCCCAACCTGGGAATCTCTGACACCTATGGGCCGTTTGGGCGAAACTGACGATCTGCAAGGTCCTCTGATTTTTTTGGCTTCCGATGCTTCCCGGTATATGACGGGCCATGACTTGATTATTGACGGCGGCTACACCGTACGTTAAACCGATATTGCGCCCAATAATTTCATTTTAATAAATCAAGCTGTTTAAACACCTGAGAGGAGTAGCAATGAAAGCATTAGTTCTGGAAAGAGTCAAAGCTTTATCCTTACGGGATATCGATATCCAGGAAAACGTAGGTCCGGATGAGGTTCGTATTAAAATTAAAAGTGTCGGCATCTGCGGCAGCGATGTACACTACTATGAGTTTGGGGCAATCGGCAATTTCAATGTAAATCAACCTATGGTATTGGGCCATGAAGCAGCCGGAACGATAATTGAAGTTGGTAAAAATGTAAAGAATCTCAAACCCAATGACCGGGTTTGCATGGAGCCGGGTATTCCAGATACCCGCAGCCGGGCTTCGCGACTGGGAATATATAATCTGGATCCGGCCATAGTTTTCTGGGCTACCCCTCCAGTACATGGCTGCTTGCGAGAAACCGTCGTCCATCCGGCGGCTTTTACCTTCAAATTGCCGGATAATGTCAGCCTGGATGAAGGCGCCATGATCGAGCCCCTCGCAGTTGGTCTGCATGCCGCCCGCAAAGCCGGCATAAAGCCTGGCGATATTGCCATGGTTACCGGCGCCGGGACCATCGGAATGGTCACGGCCCTGGCAGCCCTGGCGGGAGGCTGCAGCCAGGTAATTATTACTGATATTAACCAGACCAGACTGGACCTGGCGGCTCAGTATGGTTTAACTCCCGTCAATATCAAAAAACAAAATCTGGCCGAAATCGTTAATAAGGTCACTGATGGATGGGGAATTGATATCATCTTCGAAGCCAGCGGCAGCCAGGAGGCAATATCCGGGATTTTCGATTATGTATGCCCGGGTGGAAAAGTCATCTTTATCGGTATGCCGGTCAAACCGGTACCGGTTGATCTTGTCGCTGCTCAAGCCAAAGAAGCCCGCATGGAAACCATTTTCAGGTATGCTCACGTGTATCCCGGCGCTGTATCTTTACTGGCATCCGGTAAAATTAATGTCAAACCCTTAATCACTGATCGATACAAATTCGAAGATTCGATTAAAGCTTATGAATATGCTGCGAATCCCAGGCCGACTTCAGTAAAAGTCATGATACAGCTCTAACAATCGTGAATGTACGTGAGTCTGTATTAACTGGAAAGGATTAAAAACAGTGAAATCATCAGGAAATCGGCAACGTATAGCTTTAGGATTGGATTTAAGCACCCAGAGTTTATCGGCAGCGGCTATTGATATTGACGGTGGCCTGAAAATATATGAGAATTCTCTGGACTTCGTTAAAGATCCCCGTTTAGCTGGTTTTGGCCTCAGCTCAGACAACTATATCTTGCCAACCGAAATTGACGGGGAAGCCAATCAACCCGTAAAGATGTACCTGTCCGCTCTAGATGCCCTCTTTACCGATATGGCTAAAACCGGTTTTCCGCTAAATAACGTGGTGGTTATCAATGTTTCCGGGCAGCAGCACGGACACCTTTATTTGAACCATCAGTCCAAAGCCGCGTTTGCCAGATTGCATGAGACTGATTCTGCCAAAGACAATTTGCCTTCCCTATTAGGTAGTAGTCTGGCATATGATTTGGCTCCGATCTGGATGACCTCCAATACCCGGGAACAAGCCGCGTTTATGCGAGATCGGGTAGGAGGCCAGGCCAGGATGATCGAATTGTCCGGCTCGGATGTTCCTCTTCGTTTTTCAGGTGTAGTCATGAGAAGAATCAGTCAAACCATGCCCGAAGTCTACCAAAATACTTCCATTGTTCAATTGATCAGCAGCTTCATTCCAGCTGTACTGACCGGAAATTTTGGTGTGCCCGTGGATTTTGGCAATGCCTGCGGGATGTCCCTGATGAATTATTACCGCAAGACCTGGTCTACTGCACTGATCGATGCCGCATCTTCGGCTTTACCTGGCGGCGCGAAGGCTTTCCGAAAAAAACTGCCGGATATTGTTGAACCCACGGCAATTGTGGGTACCATTGCCACATATTTTACGTTGAAATATGGTTTCCAATCCACTTGTCAGATCTCGGCCGGCTCCGGCGACAATCCGCAATCTAAAGTTCTGGTAACCGGGGATCTGCTAAGTTTGGGGTCCAGCATTGTCTATATGACTTCGACCGATGGAAAAACTATAGACCGGAGCGGCCTTGCCAATGCCATGTACGATGGGATCGGCCGGCCTTTTATTTTCAGTTGTCGAACCAATGGAGCCCTGGTCTGGGATCATCTCCGCGTGAGCTACGGGCTCAAAAGAGACGCTTACGCCGAGGCTGAACGTATCCTCAGTAAAGCCCAGCCTGGGCTTCATCTGGTTTTCTGGCAGCCGCGTACCGAATCGTTTCCGCCGTCCGGCAGTTTCGCCCCGGTGAGAATTGGAGAAATGAGTCCTGCGTTGGAAAACGATTATTCCGGACTGATTGAGACTACTCTTTCGGCGGTTTATTATCACTCCAGATCGTTCTCCAAAAATACTTTGAAGCCGCTG
>DATIKD010000338.1:0-22052 GCA_035477965.1 Dehalococcoidales bacterium
AGATTGCGTGTTTTAAGGGCGTCCATTGAGCGATAGATAGCGGTCTCCACCATACTGCCCATGGCCAGGACATGGTCCTGCAATTCTCTAAGACGCTGGTCAAATAATTTCCTGATCATCGGATTCCTCCTCTAACCAAAGCGCCCGGTAATATAATCCTCGGTGCGTTTATCAGTGGGACGGGAGAAAACATTATGCGTCGCTCCATACTCCACCAATTCACCCAAAAGCATAAAGGCACACCAGTCTGATACACGAGCAGCTTGCTGCATATTGTGGGTAACGATAACAATAGTATACTTCTCTTTCAGTTCCTGCATCAACTCTTCTATTTTAAGCGTAGAAATGGGATCGAGAGATGAGCAAGGCTCGTCCATTAAAATTACTTCCGGTTCAATGGCCAGAGCCCTGGCAATACAAAGCCTTTGCTGCTGTCCGCCGGAAAGGGCCAGTCCGGATTTATCCAGGTCATCCTTGACCTCCTCCCAAAGGGCGGCGGCGCGCAGACTCTTTTCAATTGTTTCTTCCATATTCATTTTATTCTGCATTCCCAGCATTTTGGGCCCGAAAGCCACATTTTCAGCGATTGTCTTGGGAAAAGGATTAGGGTGCTGAAAGACCATGCCTACTTTTTTACGCAGTTCTACCACATCCACCTGGGGATCAAAAATACTCTTGCCGTCCAGAAAAGTGTTACCTTCAATTCTGACACCGGGAGTCAGATCAGTCATGCGGTCAAAACTGCGCAGGAGGGTTGATTTACCGCAACCGGAAGGGCCGATGATGGATGTGATATTATGTTCACGAATCTTAATATTAACTGACTTGAGAGCTTGAAATTTACGGTAAAACAAACTCAGTTTTTGAGTTTCGATCTTCGGATCCATATTAAGACCTCCCCATCAATCTGAGCTGGAAGCGGCGTGCGATCCAGTTAGTCAGGCTATTGATAATGATCACCACGATTACCAGTATCGCGGCCGTGGCCATGGCTTTATCAAAGGCACTGGTATCGGTAGCCAGATAAAAGACGTGCAGGGCCATGGTGCGGCCTCCGGATAATAAACTGGTGGGCATGGCGGCGCTTCCGCCCATGGTCACATACAGGCAGGCGGTTTCACCGATGGCCCGGCCGATGCACAGGATAATACCGGTAACGATACCAGGCAGGGCGGCCGGTAAAATCACGTGCAGAATGGTCTGCCACTTGGTAGCGCCTAGTGCCAGACCGGCTTCTTTCTGGTATGGTGGTACGGCCCGGATGGCTTCTTCCGAAGTGCTGATCAGCGTGGGCAGTAAAAGGCAGACCAGTGTCAGAGCGCCTGATAAAATTGAAAAATTAAAACTCAATACAGTGACAAACAATGCAAATCCAAAAAGCCCGAAAACTATGGACGGCACACCGGCCAGAGTATTGATGGCATAACGGATAGCATTGGTAGGCCAATTATCGCGGGCATACTGAGTTAGATATATCGCTGTTCCCACTCCTGGAATAACCAGAATGGCGATGGTCAGCCCGATCAGATACAAAGTTGTTACTATGGTGCTGGAGATGCCGCCTTCACCGGACAGGCCGCCCCGGGGAACGGTAGTCAGGAATTCCCAGTTGATGAAGGGCAGTCCTCTGGCCAAGATGTAAATCACAATCGCCACCAGAATCAAAGCTGTTACCGCCCCAGCTCCCCAGATGAGGGTCCTGGCAATTGTCTGAGTGGTTTTAGGATTCACTTTGGCCACGGAAACCTCGCTTAAACAGAGCCATGGTGATGCTGTTTAGAATAACGATGAAAGCCAGTAATATTATGGCAGTTGCGAAAAGGGCATTGGCATGCAGGCCGGTGGCATAATTGATTTCAACCGCGATATTGCCGGTCAAAGTGCGGGCGGGGGACAGAGGTGAGGTTGGAACCATAACCGCGTTGCCTATCACCATTATCATGGCCATGGTTTCACCAATGGCACGGCCTATCCCCAGGACTATGGAAGCGCCGATGCCGGAACGGGCGGCCGGTATCAAAACGTGCCAGACGGTTTGCCATTGGGTAGCCCCCAGTGAAAGAGAACCTTCCTTATATTTGCGGGGCACCGCCCGGATCGAATCTTCGCTGATGCTGATTATGGTGGGTAATATCATCACAATCAAAACCACGCAGGCGGCCAGCACACTGTAACCGGTGCCGCCGATTTGCCGTACAGCCGGCACGATAACCAGCATGCCCACCAAACCATAAATAACGGAAGGGATGCCAACCAGCAGCTCAACCGCCGGTCTAAGCGCCTCACGGACTTTGAAAGGTGCTATTTCAGCCAGAAGTATTGCGCAAGCCACTCCCAGAGGAATGGCTACCGCTATGGAACCGATGGTAACTGCCAGAGAGCCTGCAATCATGGGCAATATCCCAAACATTCCGCGGCTGGGACTCCAATCAATGCCGAAGAGAAATTGGAAAAACCCTACCTCAATAAATGCCGGCAAGCCTTCTCTGAAAATGAATGCGATGATGACCAGAAGAATTAAAAAAGAGGAGGAAGCGCAGACTATCATGGCTATTTTCGCCATACGGTTAACCGCATAGCGTGACTGCTTATGAGAGGCGGAGGAAAGAATTTGGGGGCGGTTTCCGCCAGCTTGATTTTGGGGGATATTAGTGGACTGAGACATAACCCTCACTGGTAATTAGTTTCTGAGCTTCCGGCCCGGCACAGAAATCCAAAAAGTCTTTGACCAGCCCGGTGGGTTCAGTTTTGGTTAAAAAGTAGAGTGCTCTGACAACCGGATATGCTCCACTTCTGGCATTGGCCAGGGTAGCTTCTACCCCGTCTATACTCAACCCCTTGACACTTTTATCGGCTAAAAAGCCGAATGAAATAAAGCCGATCGCATTTACGTCTGCCCTGACCACCTGCAATAAAGCGCCATTGGAGGATTGCAAAATCGCTCCCCGCGTAACCGGCTGATCACCCATAATCATTTCTTCGAAAGCTGTACGAGTGCCGGACCCTTCTTCACGGGCCACAACAGTAACCGGTTGATCCGTTCCGTTCACCTGGCTCCAGCGGGTGATCTTGCCGGAATAAATATCTCTAATTTGAATTTTGGATAAATTATTAACCGGATTCTGGGGATTGACAATAACGGCAATGCCGTCACGAGCAAGGGGGAAAACTACCAGTTTGGGGTCGGAAGCGGTTAACTCTCTGGACGAGGATCCCAAATCCACGGTCCCATCATTTACAGCTTTAATTCCCACTGATGAACCGCCGCCCTGAACCACAATTCTGACTCTGGGATGTAAAGCAGTAAAGGCATTAGCCAGAATCTCGGCTAGAGGCTGCACGGTATTTGATCCAGACAGGGTAATTGAACCTGACAGGCCGGAAACGGCTGCATTGGAGGGAGTAGTGCCGGGCTGGCCGCAGGCGGTCAGCGAGAGAGAAAGCACCAAAAGGCTGACGAGGAATATTACGCGCATTCTGTTTTTCACAGCCATTTACAGATTACTCCAAAATATTTTAGTTTTTTCACGGGTATTACAGTCGGTTTTGCATAGATCGAGAACCCGTAGTCAACCTACGTTAGTATACCAGATGCGGTTTAAGGGAGAATTAAGGGAATGTTAAGGGACTGTTAAGTTTTTAAAAAGCGAAATCAAAAGGGTCTATCTGAAAGTATTTACCGGTAACCATGCCGAAAATACTAAGGGGGCCGAAAAGTTGCCTGACCAAAGATATTTAACGGCTGGAAAATAGATGAGCGCTCTTTATAAATGGGTCTGCGGACGGGGCAAAATGAGAAAATCATAAATCCCGGATGTTTTTCAATTGCCCGTATTCTACCAGTCCGCTTTCGGCTATGTTTTCTATTTCAAAACCGGCTTCTACGGCGGCCGCCATCGGGTTTAACCCGCCCAGCATCACCAGACCGGTACGGCTCAGGCCGACCGCTATTTGACAGACCGGCTCACTGGTATTGCCCAGGGCTATCACGCCGCTGATGCCGGCCAGTTCAAGCTGTTCCAGTTTTTCCACGACCAAACTGCGGGCGATGGCCGGTATTTCACGAAAATTTGCCAAAATCTTACCGCTTTTTGTCCGGGAAACTTCGCCCACACTGGTCATGCGGGCTTTGATATACTGTTCGGATGGATCCAGAGAAGTTCCGGCATAACTGATCAGAGCCACGAAGCGGCGGGGCCGATTATCTTTCATTTCCAATACTCCGCCAAAGCGTGATTCTATCGGAACGCCGGCTTTAAGCAGGCAGCCATTGATGACCACACTGCAAACCGTGGCCAGACCAATTTTCCCGGGAGGAATAACAACCGACCCGATTTTTTCTCCTCCGGCTGCAACTTTAACCAGATTGCTTACCGCCAGACCGGACTTAAAAACCTCACGGATAACGGGTAGAACCTGACTAAATTCCCTCGCATCCATAATGGAGGTATTAACAGGTACCAGTCCGGTTTTGGTGACAGGATTGAAAGTAGTGCGAAAGGCCAGCATCTCAAGTTTGTCCAGAATAAAACCTACCTGATCCGGGGCTAAAGCCATACGCAATTCCTCGTTTCCTTCAGGTGTAAGCATACGGCCATCCCTGCCCATTCCCTGGGTATACCCACGCTCATCAGTGATTCTAAGATGATAGCGGACCGCTCTTTCACTTAAAGAAATCCCATAGCGCTCCAGTTCACGGGCGATGGCTATGGAGCCGAGAGGTTCAACTGATTCGCTTAGAACCTTAAGGATAGCCACTACTTTACGCTCAGTATCCGAACCGGCACCATGTACCACTCTAATTTCACGTTCTTCTCTAAAAGAACCGGCAGACATGGCAGTCCTCCCTGGTCAAGAATAGCTTCTTGACTCATATACCCTTGTATTCCAGGATAGTCAAAAAAAGGTAAAGTTGTTTTTAACCTACAGCCATTTTCAGAAAGAACTCATGGAAACGGGTATCTTCAGTCAATTCAGGATGAAAGGAAGTAACCAGCAGTTTATTTTGTTGGGCGGCTACAATGGTACCATTTTTCAGTTTGGCTAAAACGTGCACACTATCTCCCACCTTTTCTATCAGGGGTGCCCGGATAAAAACTGCATGGTAGGGTTTTTCCCCTATCTGAGGTACATCTAAATCGGCTTCAAAACTATCCACCTGTCTGCCGAAAGCATTTCGCTTAACTTTAATGTCCATCACGCCCAGGGGAGTCAGTACGGACTGCTGAGTGTTGGAAACGGATTTGGCCAGACAAATCATACCGGCGCAAGTCCCCCAAACTGCCAGCCCAGCCACAATCATTTGCTTCAAGGGTTGAAACAGGTCGAAGGTGTGCATCAGTTTCAAAATAGTGGTGCTTTCTCCACCCGGAATAATCAATCCGCTCAAACCTTTCAGATCGGCCGGAAGCCGGACCTCGGCGGCGTCAACCGATAGTTTGCGCAACAACACGTGATGTTCAATAAATGCGCCCTGCAGGGCCAGAATGCCAATTTTCATCTTTCGCCTTTTATTTCAGTATGAATTTCATAAAATCGAACCATAATGATGATAACACTTTCTTTCAGTTTTAAACAGAATTAGAGACTGCCTATCAAGGTATTTTAGATCCGCTTTTGATTCGAACACCTCCGTGAATAGCCCGGCGAACAAGTCTTTGGCAAAATAACAACGTTCTCAGGGCAGGCATATTCGGGCCGGGCAATGGAAAGATAGCGGTTAAAAAAGGGCGAGCTTCAGGCACTAACCCTGAAGCTCGCCGGTAGGTACTGCTACCAGGAAAAAGTTAACCGGGCCTTATATTATGGGCAGGTATTCTTTGATTTCAAAATCTGTGACTCTGGTGCGGAACCTGTCCCATTCAATTTTTTTATTGGCGATAAAGGCCTCAAAACAATGGTCGCCCAGAGCCTCTCTGACCAGTGAACTTTTTTCCATAAGCTGGATGGCTTCTCTGAGACTGCCCGGCAAAGTGCCGATGCCCAATCTCTTGCGTTCTTCTTCGGACATGTGGTAAACGTTGCCTTCGGCGGGCGGCGGCGGTTCCAGCCCTTCTTGAATGCCTTTCAAGCCGGCTGCCAGCAGAACACTGAAGCACAGGTAAGGATTGCAGGCCGGATCCGGCGACCGAATTTCAAAGCGGGTGGCATTTTCCTTACCCGGCTCATAACCCGGCACTCTCACCAGGTCGGAGCGGTTGCGGATGGCCCAAGACAGATAAACGGGCGCTTCATAACCTGGAACCAGACGTTTGTAAGAGTTAACCCACTGATTGGTTACAGCCGTAAATTCAGGGGCATATTTCAAAAGACCAGCCACAAAACTCTGGGCCATTTTGGATAGATGGAATAGTCCGTTCTTATCGAAAAAGGCGTTTTTACCGTTTTTGAATAAAGACTGATGGACGTGCATGCCGGAACCGTTGATGCCGAAGATGGGTTTGGGCATAAAGGTGGCATATACATTGCGCTTTATAGCAATTTCCTTGACAATCAGGCGGTAGGTCATAACCTGGTCAGCCATTAACAGGGCATCAGTATAGCGCATATCTATTTCATGCTGACTGACGGCCACTTCATGATGAGATTTGTCAACTCCAATACCCATTTCTTCCAGTGCCAGTACAGTTTCGTTCCTGAGTTCGGCACCGGCATCCAGGATGGTCATGTCATAGTAGCCGCCGGTATCCAGGCCTTCGGTGCTTTTGTCATTCTTGAAATAGAAATACTCCAGTTCAGGTCCGACGTAATAGGTAAAACCCATGTCAGTAGCTTTTTTCAAATTTCTCTTGAGCACATAGCGGGGGTCGCCTTCAAAAGGTTTCCCGCCCGGTTCGCGGATATCACAAATCATGCGGGCCAGTCCTACATCTTCTCTGGGTCTCCAGGGCAGCAACTGGAAAGTATCCAGGTCCGGAACGGACATCATGTCACTTTCATCGATGCGTGAGAAGCCCTGCACAGATGAGCCGTCAAAACCCATGCCGGAATCAATCGCAGTTTCCAACTCGGAAACCGGGATGGCATAGCTTTTGAGCTGGCCCAGGATATCGGTGAACCACAACTCCACAAATTTAACGTTGTGCTCTTTGGCCATTTTCAGAACATACTCTTTTCCTTCAGATTTTCCCTTTTTTTCGGGTACCATTGATGCATTCCTCCTGCGCCAATAACTTTTTGGGGTGGCTAATTTGATTCCCCTAATTTTATTATTTTAAAACTTGATTGTTAC
The DNA here is from genome assembly GCA_035477965.1 of Dehalococcoidales bacterium. Taxonomy (GTDB): domain Bacteria; phylum Chloroflexota; class Dehalococcoidia; order Dehalococcoidales; family UBA3254; genus DATIKD01. Next base: position 7,232 of record DATIKD010000338.1, read on the forward strand.
AAACAGATTAATAAATTTTGCCTGTTGCAAACCGGAATAAATTGTATCGGAAGGCTAAATCGCCGGGATTCCGCGTTCTCCCGTCCGGATTTTTATCACGTCCTCGATGGGCATTATAAAGATTTTACCATCTCCCACCGAGCCGGTTTTACCCCGCTCGCAAATAGTATCCACCACTAGCTGGCAATCGGCATCTTCCACGATAATTTCCATTTTCTTTTTAGGAAGAAAATCGATGCGCCGCTCGCCCACTCGCCATTTCAACGTGACGCCCTTCTGTTTGCCGCGTCCTATTACGTCGCTGACTGTCATACTGATGAATCCTTTTTCTTCCAGAGCTATTTTAATCAGGTGAAACCTCTCTTCACGTACGATTGCCTCTATCTTTTTCATAGCTGTCTCCTTTAACTAATTACCGTAGGCTGTTTCACCATGCTGAGAAATGTCCAGACCCAGACTTTCTTCAGTGGTGCTGACTCTCAACCCCATGGTTTTATCGATAATCTTGCCTATAATCCAGGTCATTCCGAAGGCGAAAACCCAAACCACGGCCACCGCCAGCAGTTGTTTGCCGATCAATGCCCAACCGCCGTGAATCAGTCCGTCAGCGCCGGCCGTGTTCACCGCGGTGCTGGCAAATATACCGGTAGCAATAGCGCCCCAGCTTCCGCCCATACCGTGACAGGCGAAAACATCCAGAGAGTCATCGGTTTTAGAACGTGAGCGCAGACGCATCACGTAGAAGCAGATTACAGAAACGCCGATGCCGATCGGGATGGCCAATATAGGTGAAACAAAACCAGCGGCCGGTGTGATGGCTACCAGTCCAGCCACTGCTCCGGTAGCGATACCCGTCAGAGTCGGTCGGTGGTAGAACCAGCTAATAAGCATCCAGGTCAACGCCGCGGCGGCGGCTGCGATGTTGGTGGTTATAAAAGCGCTGGAAGCCAGGCCGCCGGAACTCAGGGCGCTTCCACCGTTAAAACCGAACCAGCCGAACCACAAAATGGAGGCTCCGATCACCACAAAAGGAACGTTGGCCGGAGCCATAGGCGTACCGTCCGAAAAATCTTTACGCGGGCCGAGCAGCCAGGCCAGAGAGAAGGCAGAGACTCCGGCGGTGATGTGCACCACCGTACCTCCGGCAAAATCCAGCGCTCCCAGTTTCAGCAACCAGCCGTCGGTACTCCATACCCAGTGGGCCACGGGAGTATAAACCAGCACAAACCAGACCAGGGCAAAGACTACCATAGCACTGAATTTGACCCTTTCCACCACCGCGCCGGTTATCAAGGCGACGGTTATTATAGCAAACATCATTTGATAGGCGGCAAAGGTCAGATGGGGAACGGTTGAAGCATAAACCGGTGAAGGGTCCTGACCCACATTATTCAAAAACAGATAATTAAACCCGCCAATAAAACCGCCTCCACCGGTGCCGAATGCCAGGCTGTATCCGAACAGCACCCAGGCTACGCCGATCACTCCCAGTGTCATAAAGCTCATCATAATCGTGGAAAGCGTGTTTTTCCTTCTCACCATGCCTCCGTAAAAAAAAGCCAGTCCGGGAGTCATAAACATCACCATGGCAGTTGAAACCAGCATCCAGGCAGTATCACCCGCATTAATCACAGGCATTTTTGTCACCTCTCAGTACTGTAATAAATAAATAGTAAAGTCTGATTGTTTCAATTTTGTTACGGCAGTGTTAAGGGTATGTTACGTTTTTAGCATCGTCATTGCGGGACCCTGATCACTATTTTCCAAAACAAAAATCCGGAACGAGCCTGGGTTTAGGCTGATAAACGTGACAAAACCCTGATTTTTCATAATCAGAGTGTGAAAACAAGGTGTCATGCCGGAGGCCTCGTCAAGCGAGGCCGAATCATCCGGAGGAGGGGTACAACCCCTGTTTTCTGTGGATGATGAATTTTAATACACTATTCTAATATCGTAAACGATGATATAATAAATATTATGAAAGTTGCATATATTTCTATAGGAGTAAAACGGCGGGAGGTGTGAACGAATGGCTAAGATTGAGGCTTTTAATTTCGGCTTCATCGTGATAGATGAAAAGCAGTACAATCACGATGTCGTTATCCTGCCAGACGGAATTATCAAAGACCGCTCTCCTGGCAAAGGGCGGCTCGGCAGTCACTCCATTACGCGGGGTGAGATCGAATCGCTTGTTCAATTGAAACCAGACATCATCCTGGTGGGTACCGGCGTGGAGGGTATGGCCCGGCTGGCGCGGGATGCCGAACGTTATGTATTTGAGCCGGACTGCAATTTAACCCTGCTGCCTTCTGCTGAAATAGTAAAAAAATTCAACCAGCATGTGCAGGATGGTGAAAAAGTGGCAGCCTTGATTCACATTACCTGTTAATACTGCTGACTGGATTCTAGAGCGTGGATAAAGACCTCGAACAGAGGTCTTTATTATATCCCCTTCGAAATTTTGTTATTCTGTTTCCCCCGTCCATCGATGGTATTCCGACCACTGGCTCCTACTAAATCAGGAAGCCGCCTTTTTTAAAATAGTACCCTTTTGATATAATTACGCTAATCTGGCAAAAGCCGGACTATATAGGAGGAATTGATGCCCGACTACAATTTTGAGCATGTCCACTTGATAAGTGAAAACCCGCTTAAATCAGCCGAATTCTATGTTAAATATTTGGGAGCCGTTCAGGAGAGCGTGATGAATATGCCGGGCGGCGCCAAAGCGGTGCGCCTGAAAATCAAGGACAGCCTGATAATAATCAGCCCTCCCCGCGTCAGTCCGCCGGTATTTGGTCTGGACCATTTCGGGTTGACTACGGATAATATGCAGGCCTCGGTGGCAGAACTGAAGGCGGCAGGATGCACTTTCCGCGGAGAGCCAGTGGAATTATTTCCCGGCACTAATATTGCTTTTTTCTGGACTCCCGAAAGAGTATTGGTTGAACTGGTGGAGGAAAAGAACAAGAAGCCGGAAGCCAAACCCTGAGCACAAATTTTTACTGAATAAATGATAGAATTATAGTTATGGAATACACGGCTTGGCAATCCTTTCTGTTGACCTTTGTGCCACTTTTCATCGTTCTGGATGCGGTAGGAGTCCTGCCTTTTGTCATTTCCATGAGCGAATCCAGCACTAAACGGGAACGCCGGAAAATTATTCTCAACGCCACCATCACGGCTGCAGTGCTGGGATTTGCATTTTTATTCCTGGGTAAATTTATCCTCGATTTAATGGGAATATCGGTAGGTTCATTTGCAATTGGCGGCGGCATCATCCTGATGGTACTGGCTATCAACTTTCTGGTTTCCGGCCGATCGATTGAAGCAGATAAAGAAGAAATGGTAGCGGTAGTTCCACTGGGTACCCCGTTGACAGTCGGTCCGGCCACCATCGCCACCCTGCTGCTCCTGACCACTCAATTTCCGCTTTACTGGGTGGTAATTTCGTTTACCCTGAACATCATTCTGGTGTGGGTAATATTTTCCAGTGGCGGATTTTTTATGAAGATTCTGGGCAAAGGCGGAATCAGGGCGGTTTCCAAAGTGTCCAGCCTGCTGCTGGCGGCTATTGCTGTAAATATGGTGATCCGGGGATTATCCATGCTGGGTATTCTGGATTTGCCTTCAATCTAGCCCCGGTTTACATAAATCTCTATTTTGTTAATTGGGAAAGTCACATCCTTCAGCGGTTTAAGCAAGCCCTCCAGAGTAGAGATGATTATCCGGCTGGCGAATTCGTTGACTGGAACAGGGCGTTCGTTAATCACAATCTTGACCACTCCCTTTAGAACAGAAAGTGTTAGCTCCTTCACTTCACCGGTACCTTTTAGTCCGCCCATCATGCCAATTACGGTATGTTCGGTAAATTCCTGGACGAAATAGTCAGTTTTTATCTGAACATCATTGACGGCCAGTTTCAATTTGGTTGTCATGGTTGCCTCCTCGCAGGCTGCTGTTGTTTTCATCATAATACTTCACCTGGTTGTATGAAAGCTACCCATTGTCCATAGTCCATCATCAAATTGCCGCCAATGTGCCTGGGGCTTCTGCCTGTTTTTTAAAAATATTCAGCGGAGCATAGCGAAGTATTAGGAGGCCCAATTTTTGTTGTCATCCTTCAGCCTCGAATGGCGAGGCTGAAGGATCTCACCCATTTTTCTAATCTTTCTTGTGTGAACCGCTATACATAGCTGAAGGCCCGGCGGTGAAAACCAGCGTGGGCTTTTTTATTCCGATAAATTTCCAGGGGCAATGTTTCAGTCCTCGGGGAACACATACCAGGCTGCTGCGAGTCATATAATGTGTTTCATCACCCAGCACGATGCTCATGGTGCCTCCCAGGTCATAGGGATGTTCACGGTCGCCTCCTACCATGGCGATTAATTCCACCCAGTCATGCGCATGTTCTGGTGCCGGAGCGCCGCCGTTTCCTTCCCAAATCCAGACGAAATCGACATAAAAAGAGCCCTGGGCGATATCATCCTCCAGATGGAGGAGCCGAGTACTGCGCAATGACGGGTCGCGCGGGATGGGTGGAGGCGCATTTTTATCAGTAGCTGCAACTGTGAACCGCGTCTTGGTATCATAAACAATGCTGAAACTTTCCTTCCGGGGTTGTTCCGGGCCATTGACAGGTATTGACTGCCGGCTGTAACGGCCAGTCAGAGCGATGGTTACAAAAAAGACTGGTTTATCAATTCGCATGTTCAGTACTGGTCCATGCATAACTCCGGGCGGCACAAATATGAGACAGCTTTTGGTCAGCCTGATTTCCTGGTCATCTATCATTAGTCTGATTTCGCCGTTAAGGTTGTGCGGGTCTTCACGGGAAGAGCCGACAAATCCAATGACTTCTCCAAAATCGTGGGCGTGATTTTCGTCTATGGGTCCTTCAGAGGATCCTCCCCACAGCCAGGTGCAATCAACATGAAAGAAATCCTTAATGCGGTCGCCATTCACATTGAGAATATGACTGAATTCCAAAGTGGATTTGTTCCACCGTAACTGGGCCGAGTACAATTTTTCCACATCCGCCGGTTTCGGCCGGGCGTCAGTAATTATGCAGTCACTGTACTTCAAGGTCATTTGACCCTCCTCATTTATTCTTCGGCAGCGGCATATTGCCCGCATAACTGCCCGGAAACATAGGCCAGTCCGTGGCTCAACCCGGCGCACATAACCGGGTAGTCAACTGCAAAGCGGTTTCCCACCAGATTTCCCGCCAGGTACAGGCCGGGGATAACTTTTCTATCTACATCCAGGGGTTGGAATTTTAGATTAGTATTCAACCCGCCCAGTACTACCAGGAAATCGCGGCGAGCTGGCCCGGCATAGTAGGGAGGTTTATTTATAAAAGTTAGCCGTTCCGGCATTTTACCGTAATCCGGGTCTTTCCGGATTCTGGCCAGTTCGTTGTATCTTTCAACAGTTTTCAGGAAACTATTGAGCGGCAGGCCCAGCTTGCGGCCCAATTCTTCAAGTGTATCGCCCTGCACCACCTGTTCCATGTTGGTTCGCACGGTCAGATTTACTTCCGGGAAACGCCCGAGACCGATACCCATGCCGGACAGTTCATCCGGATATTTACTATCAAAGATTTGCCAGGCTATGCCTCCGGGCTGAATGGACATGGAATTAGCGATGCTCTGGGCGGTAATATCTTCATTTTCATAGCGCTCACCTTCGGAGTTGACCCGCAGATAGGGGGCATTGCCAACCGGTCCGGCATTGGCATGGGCCATCGGCGCATGCAGAGAGGTCTGCATTACACCACCGATACGCATCACCATCTGATGGCCGTCGCCGGTGTTCAGCGGCTCGGGAGCAATTCGCAGGTCTTCATTTCGCACCATATAAATATTGCGCTCCAGGGCAATATCAGCACCGTGCGGGCAGTACCGGCTCATCATCCAGGGATTGTTGCCATAATCCCCGGTACACATAATAATGGCTTTGCGGGCGTCAAACTGAACATAGTTTCCCGCTTTATCAAGAGCAATGACACTGGTCACCCGCCCGTTCTGCCGGCGGATTAACTGCATAGCCCGGGTTTCATAGCGGATTGTTACCCCGCGTCTTAAGGCGTGTTTCTCCAGTTGTTTAAGGGCCAGGCTGTGATTCAAAGGGTGGGGGAAACCCTCGTTGTGTAAATGGGCAACCGGAAAATCCGGATAGTATTCCTTGCGAGGGTCAAATCCGGCAGGGCGCGGCCACTGGTAGAGAAGGGTTTTAATGCCTTCGGCATCGGTCATATCCATTATCCAGTCCATCACCGCTCCGCTTTTTTCAGCCCACAACCGGTAAAATCTCTGGTCCGGGAAGTTGGCTCCCCAGCGCATCAAATTGAGGCAAATCTGATCCACATCCAGTTTTATGCCAGCCATTTTCTGGAGACGGCTGTCCACTGCTGCAATTTGTCCACCGCTCCAGCGGAAAGTGGTATGGCGGTCAATCTGAATGACACTGACGCCTTTTTCGGCCGCGCTTAAAGCCGCCGCCTTGCCGGAGGTGCCGGCGCCAATCACGATTACATCGGCTGAATATATCTCTTTAATTTGATCAGCCGGAACTGGTTCCTGCGGCAGATTATAGGTCCATGGCCGCAGTTCGTATTTCTGCGGATATTCGGGCGGCCGGCGGGCTTCTACGATTTTGGGTGCAGAATTAAGATCGATAGCCGGTTGTCTCCCGCAGTTTTCCGTGGGCCTGGCTTCAGAAATTGTTTTAGTCTCTGCAGGGTTCGTTTTTCCTGTATTTTTCTTCATCGGCTTCTCCTTATTTGAGCAAAAATAGCTTGACTGAGTCCTGGTGTTTGGATTCATTCTAGAGTCGTAATACGAACCTGTCAAGAAGGGGAAAATCAGGTTTATTAATGCAGGTTTTTGAGTATAGGATAAATCCAGGCAGTTCTGAAATAAAATGAACTACATCAGCCAAAGGACGGAAAGTTTGTGAAAAATTTGAAAATTGTGGGAAAAATCATCGATAAACGAAGTCTAATAATGTATAATAGGGTTTATTTCGGCCAAAATGAAGTCGGTTGTAGAGGAGTGGAAAAATGGCGCGTTATCAAAAAAAGAAACCAAAAATAATTGACGACCTTGATCAGAAGATAATCCAGGAATTACAGGCGGAAGGCCGGCAGAGCTTTCTCAGTCTGGGCAAGAAGCTGGATGCTTCGGAAGGAACGATACGCAACCGGGTGGCCTCGTTAATAAAAAAGGATTTGATAACGCTTAAAGCAGTTTTAAACCCGGCCAAATTGGGTTTCAGTTTTAGCTGTGTTGTGGGTTTTGAGATTGCCATTGATCGACTGGGCGAAGCTGAATCCAGGCTAACCGAAAGCCCCAACGTATATTTCCTGGTCACCTGCACTGGTTCATATGACCTGATCGCCTTTCTGATTTTCAGAGATGCGGCTGAACTGGACAGATTCATGCGGGAACAGGTAGCTCGCTTGCCGGGTATCAAAAGAACCCAAACCTTCGTTAATATGAATGTGGTGAAAAGCCCGTGGGTGGAGCAAATTGATATTTCCAGGTTGCTGGATAGTTGATTCGCCGCAATTCAGGGAATAAACGGCATTCTACCGGCATACTTTAAAAAATGCGGTAATTTTTATTGATTTAGTATATTATCTACGTATATATTAAATACAAGTCCAGAAAAGCCTTATAATATTGTGAAATTCGTAACCAATTAACGCAGTCAGGTTTGACGTTTACTCTCCTTCATAGTATTGTCAAAACAGGCCTTTTTTACCGGCTGGGCGAAAAAGACTGAGATGGATTGTCTCCCGCTGAAACCTCCCGAGGCGGCTTTTCTGCATAATCGAATCTGTCAGACAGTTATATTGTTCTCCGGCCGGAATCACGCGGTCTAGAGCAGGTGAGCCTGTATGTCAAACCCGGTTAACGGTACGAAGCCATTCGAGGGTATTAAAGTCCTTCAGTTATGCTGGGCCGGAGTAGGGGTTTTTACCCTCAATTTTCTCAGCTTTTATGGAGCCCAGACAATTCGCGTGGAATCCTCCCTTTTTCCCGATCCGGTCCGGTTGTTTGAACCTTTTGCCCCGACCTGCCGCCCCGGCGAAGAAATTGGCCTGGAACGCAGTGCTTTTTATGCTATTACTCACCCGGCGCCTGAAATGAACCTTCAGTTGAATCTGAAAACTGCGGAGGGAGTAGCTATTTTTAAAGAGCTGGTAAAGTGGGCGGATGTGGTAGGTGAAGGTTTTCCAGCGGGTGTGATGGATAAAATCGGGCTGGACTACGCTTGCCTGCAAAAGATAAAGCCGGAAATCATCATGATGCGCACCTGCGGTTACGGGCATACCGGCAAAATGTCCGATCAACCCGGCTTTGGCAGCATCATTTCAGCCGTCAGTATGATGAATACACTGACCGGTTATTCCGATCGTCCGCCTCTGGCGCTAACCACATACTATACGGATATGCTGGCGCCTTTACAAGCCGCCCTGGCAATCATAGCGGCTCTGGATTACCGCCGTCGCACGGGTAAGGGAAGCTATATTGACCAATCTCAAATTGAATCCGGTTTGAATTATATGACTCCGCTTTTGCTGGACTATCAGGCTAATGGGCGTATTCCGAAACTGAAAGGCAACCAATCGGATTATCATGCACCGCAGGGTATCTATCCCTGTCTGGGCGATGACCGCTGGGTGGCTTTGGCTGTAACCAACGAGGAGGAATGGCAGAGCTTTATCAAAGTTCTGGGTAATCCGGAATGGAGCCGGGAATCCAAATTTGACACAATGGCCGGCAGGATAAAGAATTGCGACGAACTGGACGAAATGATTAAGCAGTGGACTATGAAGCGCCAGGCTGAAGAAGTGATGCACACCCTGCAGGGGGCAGGGGTTCCGGCCGGAATAGTTTCCAATGCCCATGACATCAATGTTGACCCGCAACTGGACTGGTACGATTTTAATCATCCACTTGACCATCCCTTTATGGGCCGGCTAAATTTTTATCATCCACCGGCCTTTAAACTTTCACGGGCAGATGTGGAATTCCGGGCTCCCACACTGCTGGGTGAACATACGGAAGAAATTTGTTCGCGCATACTGGGAATGTCTGCGGCGGAAATCAGTGCTTTAAGGGAAAAAGGTGTGTTCCGCTAATTTTTAGCCAGATTTCTAACCGGAGTGCGTGAGTAGACTTGTTTCCACTCTCTAATCCGGAACCGGAAGGCGGTAAAGCCAGCCAGGTTTCCTTTTTAAAACATGGTCAGGTGTATATAATGGTTGTATCAAACTATCAACCGGAACATCAGTGAAAATATTGTTGGAGGAAAATATGGCTACATTTGAGGAATTGCAAGCTCGTGTACAGCGCCTGGAGGATGTCAAACAAATTGAACATCTGCAAAAAATTTACGGGTATTATGCGGATTACGGCCAGTGGCAGAAAGTAGTGGATTTATTTTCCGATGAAGACCCAACAGTAGAAGAAGCTGATCGCGGGGTTTACAGGGGCAAAGAGGGCATCCGGCGTTATTTTATCGATCTCCTGGGGGAAGGCGGAAATAAACCTCGCCGGCCGGGCATACTTTCAATTCTGTTTCAACTCCAGGGTGTGGTCAATGTGGATCAAGACGGCCGCCGGGGCTGGGGTCGCTGGTATGGGATGGGGATGGAAGCCAAACCCATCATATCCCTGCATGAGGGTGAGTTAAGACAGACCTGGATCAACGGTATTTATGAAAACGAGTACGTTAAGGAGAACGGCAAGTGGAAAATCAAGAAACTGCATTTCTTCCTGACTTTCCGTACTCCCTATGAAGATGGCTGGGTGAAAACTCCGGTGGTGGGCGCCAACGGTCCAGACCCTTTCATTCCGCCGGATGCAGCAACCACAGTGTATGCTCCTTATCCATCTCCTTTTCGGGTCCCGACCCATTTCAAGCATCCGGTAACCGGCGAATAGCCAGAAAAGATTTGAGGAGTAATGCAATGGATTTGAAAGAACTGGAAGCGGAAATTACGCGCCTGGAAGATATACTTGAGATAGAGAACCTGGAAAGGATTTACGGATATTATTTTGATACCCGCCAGATGGCCAAAATTGTGGATCTTTTCTCCGAAGAGCATACTGAATCGGTTGAAATTGAGAGCCACGGGCAATTCCTCGGATTTGAAGGAGTCAAAAAGATGTATATGATGGGAGCTGGCCGTCAGACCGGCAAACCTTCTGAAGCTCCTCCTCCGCGTGTCAGAGGACTGGCCGGAGTCAATGCTATTATCCAGATCGGTGGGGTGGTAACCATCCATCCGGATGGTAAAACGGCCAGCGGCCGGTGGCAGACCTGGCTGGCTGAAAGTTTTCCATTCGGTGGTAAAATCGGACAGTACTGGCTGCATGGTTATTACGAAAACAAATTCATCAAAGAAAACGGCAAGTGGCTTTTTACCAAATTGTACTGGAATACTACCTTCTACACCCGGTTTGAAACCGGCTGGATGGTCCAACCTCTGGTGGGCTTCCTCCCCATGCCAAATCCGGATAATCCGCCCACCGCTTTCTTTCCCCACCCATCCGGTTACAAGCTGCCATATTCCTTCCCTCATCCGGTTACCGGAGACACCAGTCAACCAGCCTGGTTTCGCCATCATCCTATGGCAACCTGAAGATGTTAAAGGGGGGGAGGATAATCTTCCCCCCCTTTTTTTGGTCATGCCCAGTGGTCAATGATCTGACTTTAATATTCCGCTCACAGTCTTCTGTACGTGTAAACACTCAGGGTATCCATGACTGTCATACCAGCAGTCACGTTCATCGTGATGGAACAGACCCGGACCGGGTTAACTCCGTCCGACGGGCTTGCAAGGCATCTTACACCATCGATAAATGCATTTTGTTTGCCAGTGACCAACCATCCGGCGGGAGTACAGGCCCATGACTACCGCCAGGTATAACCAGCCCTCTCAGGTTTTGAGATAGATGTTATCCGCTGCCCACACCAGATTCGGCCTGTCGGTCTGGAAATGCCCTGCGATCAGATCCTCCGAAACCGGACAGGCTTACTTTTGGTGGTGTTCTTATATCTCTGCCGTTTTATCGCTGCGATCCCAGCCAGCCGCATCCAACGGCGAGAGGCGGCCCCCGGAGCCGGGCAATCATTTCCATCTGCCTTGGTGGGTGACTTTGCCCCTTGAGAAAGACGTATTAGCCGCTGTGACCAAGTTTCAGGACCCGGCAAATCAGCTCGGTCTTGGGTTTTCCGAAAGAATCAGCGAAGATAAAAAAAGTCATTTTGGTAACTTCTGCGGCAGGACTCGGAAAGGGCAAAATTTATGGCCCGCAATAAGGAAATCGAGAGTAAACCAATCCGGCACAATCAAAACCAAAAAATAGTTAAAAATAATAGTTTTGGTCTTCTGTAAAATGTGTTATAATTGCGCAAAATATCGTAGGAGGGTTTTCGAAATGGCAGCAAAATTCGAGGTTTATAAAGATTCTAAGGGTGAATTCCGCTGGAGGCTTGTGGCTTCCAATGGCCAGTCGATCGCGAATGGCGGAGAAGGTTATAAAACTCTTGCCAATGCCAAAGGCGGTATTGAATCAGTGAAGAAAAACGCTCCGGTCGCTGAAATTGTTGAAGTAGAAAAGTAACAAACTTAATCCGGTAAACCGAAGCTATTTAGAAAACCTTATCCCTTTTACAGATTGTCCTCGTATGTGAGCCTGTAAAAGGAGATGTTGTTACTAAATTTTTTATTAATGTATATCTCGGCTAAGCTTTTAGAGCTCTCAATTATCCTGTTACCCTTTTCTTAAAATTCGATAGGCTAGCAAATATCATTGAAAGTGCCATGTGTTAGCTTAATACTAAGCATGGCCATAACTCTATGGAATCCGTGAATCCGGTTATACCTTGCCCTTTGAAGCTTTGAGTATGCTGGGTCGGAAACTGGAAACCGGTTAATCCAGTCCGAGCAGGTTTAAAAAGCGGGAGTGGTCTATCCGGCGGCTGTCACGCAGGTATTTCACCACTCCCATCCAGTTGTGCATATCATCGCCGTCCATGACGCCTTTATCGTTGCGGGGCAAGGCCGCCCAGATTTCCGCAGCGTAAAAACTGATATCAATCACCCAGAATTTCAGGTTGTCTTTAATCCGGATTTCCACCAGCGGGCAGTCCGTCAATTTTTGCACAATCTCAGGCTGATAGGCTGCCAGATCATGCTCTTTTGAGCCGAAGACCTGAGCATAAGCCGGACAAAAAGGAGCGATGAATTTCCCGGGATGGTTGGCTCTGTGTTGGGAAATGGTATAAGGATATATGCGGCAGGTCCAGGCCCTGACCGGATAAACCGAACAGCGCTCCCGCATTAAAAATGGACACTTTGGCCGGCCCCGGTCAACATTGGTTTGCAGCCTCCGTTTCTGATTTTCAGGCATTTCGCTGCGGACAAATTTTACGATTCGCTCCCATTCGTGCTGCATGACAGGAACGGTTTCGTTTTTACAACAATACCCATCGGAACAATTGGTACAGGGCTGCCACAAAGGCTCGATCGCGTGCAGACGCCGGACGTCTTCTTCAAAACGGGCATAAATTTCACGGGTGATTTCGTCAAGTGTTTCCATCGAAAATATCCTTTATGACCCTATTCATTTTAGACCATTTCACGACCACAGGCCAAAAGGAGGTTGCAGGCGCAGGCTTAAAGCCGGCCGATATTTTGTCGGGACATCCGGTAAAAGACACAACTGCGATGTTAAAACTAAATGGGAATACTGCTGCTTAAAATGATGCGCGGAATTAACGGTAACCTGGTTAAAAACTCCCAATCCGGTGAAAAGGTTATTTTTTGGGTTTGTACCCTTCGGCAGATGCTTAGGTCTTGCCTTTCAGGCCTCCGGCATTACACCTTGTTTTCACACCGTGATGTTGAAAAATCGTGGTTTGAGCCGTGTCCGGATGATGAAAGGGCGGCCCGGCTGGGAACTGCTGCTTTTTAACCAAACCCTTCCATCTGCCTGATATTTTGGAGGCAAGGACAGGTAGTTTCAGTCAGGACTTGTTTAAAGCGATGAACAAATCCGCCGTTCCGGGTTTTTCTCAACCCCTCTAAAAATAATGTTACAAAACCGGCCATGGTTTTATCAACAGGGCGTAAACAGGGTCAATCTCAATCCTGTTAAGGATACATAGCCGGGTCTGAGGCCAGAGTGCGGGTAAATTTGAGTTTGGCAATCTTCCAGGTCCCGTTGACCCGGCGGTATTCGCACTCGTTTTTGCCCTGCACCCACTGTATGGTGGGTTTGCTGAATAACATATAGACCACCCAGGTGCCCTGCGCAGTATCACCCTCCACTATCAAGTCCGGCATCAGAACCAGATGCCCGTCAAAACGGACATTGCCGCGGTTTTTTGCCAGGACACCGAGATAAATGGTGGAGAGTTCCTGCCGGCCTTTTTTGATCCCACTGTTACGGATTTCAATCTGACCGTCTTCGGTAAAAAGGTCAAGTACTTCTGTGTATTGCAGGTTGTCCATCAGCAGGATATAACGCTGATGCAATTTCTTGATTTGCTCCAGGTCTTCAATTGCTTTAATTCTTTTTTCCAATTCTGCGAGAGTGGCCATCTTCCAAAATCCTCCATCAAATACCTTCATGTGAGCATAGTTTTACCATATATCGGTGAAATTTATCAAGATCGTTTAGCTCTGCCCCCGGCTGTGGCTTTTCAAATACAGGCTGGAGGGATAGCGAAACATCCGGAGTCTCATATCTGCGGTCATGCCGGAGACCTCGAAAGGCGAGGCCGAAGTATCTGGCGATGGGGGGTAGTCGTTTGTCATGTTGGATTCCCTTTCCTGTCATCCTGGAAGCCTCGATCGGCGAGGCTGAAGGATCTGGATGAGGGGCGGTAAACCCTGGAGGCATGGTTGTTTAGGAGCCCATCCCCTCCGGAGTCTTCGATCTGATGCATTGAAAAGGCATTCTCGCGGTTCCAAAGAAACAACTTGGATTTTGCGTTTACCGAACCCCTCATTTAAGCTAAAATAGGAATAGAAAGCACCTGAATTGAAGAGGTAGTAAAATGCTGACACCGCTGGAATTGACCCGCTATGCCCGTCAAATAATAATCCCGGGCCTGGGTGAAGCCGGGCAGGAAAAGCTTAAAAAGGCCTGCGTTTTCCTGGCCGGAGCCGGTGGACTGGGATCGCCGGCCGCCCTGTACCTGGCCGCCGCCGGCATCGGCAAAATCAGAATCGCGGACTTTGATACAGTTGAACTCAGTAATCTCAACCGCCAGGTCCTGCACTGGACGGATGATGTGGGCCGCTTGAAGGTTGAATCCGCTGCCTCCAAACTGCGGCGTTTGAATCCGGAGGTGGAAATCGAAGCCTTCAATGTGCACATGAGCGGAGAGAACCTGGAAAAGCTGGCGGCGGGTTCCGATGTCATAGTGGATGCCATGGACAATCTCCAAACCCGCTATTTCCTGAATCAAGTCGCCCAGATATTGCGCATCCCGTTCATGCACGGTGCAGTATCCGGTCTGGAAGGCCGGGCCATGACCGTCCTCCCGGGAGAAACGGCCTGCCTGATGTGCCTTTACCGGGGAGCGGATGTCAAGGTCAAACCTCCGGTTCTCGGTGCTACTCCGGCCTTGATCGCCAGCCTGCAGGTGACCGAAGTGATCAAGTACCTGACCGGGCTGGGCCAACTGCTGGCCGGGCGCTTTTTGATTTATGACGGGTTGAACATGCGCTTTGCCGAAATTCAGGTCTCCCGCGACCCCCACTGCCCGCACTGCGGAAGCCAGGGGTAAACTT
>DATIKD010000339.1:0-1948 GCA_035477965.1 Dehalococcoidales bacterium
ATCTTTCCGGCGCGGTTTTTCTTCAACGAATACCGGCGGCTGGGTATCCGGTGCAATTCTGGCATCGATAAAGATGAGAGGCTTGCCCACCCGCGTGATGCGCAAGGGTTCATGCGTCATTCCTTTAGGTATATAGGCGTAAAACGGATAATCGATTTTATGCCATTCATCATCCAGGTAAAATTCAACATCGGCATCGAATTCCGCAAAATTCTTAGCGCCGAAGAGGAATATCCACTGGTCGCGGTCATTGTGGATATGGGCTTTGATGCCTATTTTTTCTTCCGGCTGATCGATATAGGCAAATCCTATCACCAGTTGGGAGCCGGGAATATCCTTTTCGCCCAGGGCAGTAATCATGGGCAGAGTGATGCTTTGGTGCATGGACTGCCACGGTTTTAGTTCAACCAGGTTTGATTCATGCCTCAGATTTTTAAGATGCATCAGTTTTACCATAAATTTCTCCTTATAACTTATTTGCGCTAAACAAGAGGTCAAGGGGTTTGGAATTTTTCGAACATTATGACACAAAGACTTGCCGTCTTCAAATGAATCCAGACTGGTATATCAAGTTTGAAATTCAGGCAGGAAACCATTCAGCCGCAGTGATGTTTTGAAAAATATAACAGTTCACCACCACCAAAGCGCAAAACCTGACCTTTTTGTAATTTTTATGTAAAGTTGACATCAATTTGGAAGACAGCGGAAAGTAACCGGTACGGGTCAGGATTTTTTCTTTAGTCCCGGTGCTGGTCCTTGCCGAAAAGGTACCCTTTGCGGTAATTTGCTGGGCGATTTATCCCTGTAAAAGGCAGTGTTAGCTTAATTTCACCATCGTGTCCGGGTTGGTGATCAGACTGAGTTTGACTAAGATTGTGAAATCGTCATGAGGTTATTCTGGAAATAATACCAGTCCGAGTCGCTTCATGGATAAGTTTAACCAGCTTTTCCATTAGAGAACGCTAGTCTAACCCGTGTTGGATTTCCTGGCTTCAGTGGTTGTCCGCTTTGCTCCCTAACCCAGGCTCTCACTCACCGGATCAGTGACTCTCACTGACCGTTTTACTGGCTCATTAAAACCGCAATATTTAGAGGAGGCATTTCGCCCGTCGATCTACCCGCTGATCAAGCCGGATTTTCTACCCGGTATGTTTCAATTTGCTAGATAGCCGGCGGCTGGGTTAAATCCTGAAAAAGCCAGGTGCTCAGGTATCTCTCACCGGTATCAGGGATGATGGCTACAATGACTTTGCCCTGGTTTTCCGGTCTTTTGGCCACTTCTATGGCTGCCCAGGCTGCGGCTCCGGAGGAAATTCCGGCCAGAATGCCTTCTTCCCGTGCTAACCGGCGAGCGGTAGCTCCGGCGTCTTCATTAGTTACCGTGATTATTTCATCGATCAGTTCTCTTTTAAAAACATCCGGGACAAATCCGGCGCCGATGCCCTGGATTTTATGAGAGCCGGGTTTGCCGGTGGATAAGACCGGAGATCCGGTCGGTTCCACGGCGATAGCCTTGAAGGAGGGTTTCCTTTTCTTAATCACTTCAGAAACACCGGTAATAGTACCCCCAGTGCCGACTCCGGATACCAATATGTCCACTTTACCCTCAGTATCGCGCCAGATTTCCTCGGCCGTTGTCAGGCGGTGGATTTCCGGATTGGCCAGGTTTTTAAACTGCTGGGGCATAAAATAGTTGGAGTTGGCAGACACCAGTTCTTCAGCTTTGCGGATGGCGCCCTTCATTCCTTCAGCTCCCGGGGTTAAAACCAGTTGAGCTCCGAAAATGGTGAGCAACTGTCTTCTTTCAACTGACATGGTGTCCGGCATGGTTAAAATTAGTTTGTATCCGCGAGCAGCCGCCACGAAAGCCAGCGCAATGCCGGTGTTTCCGCTGGTGGGTTCCACTAACACGGTATCCTTTTTAATCAGACCCAGCTCTTCGGCAGCC
>DATIKD010000340.1:0-3002 GCA_035477965.1 Dehalococcoidales bacterium
CATGGATGATTCCTGGGCGCCGGCGGGCAATCCCACCAGCGTCAGGCAGAAGCCCAGAAAGATGATTTTCATGACCCATTGCTCCTGAATTGGGGGCCAGCCCGTTTGCCTTGGGGGCAGGCCCGTTACTTCACATTGTACCCCGCCCTGACCACCCCATCCTTCCCCACAAGCAGCAACCCGGCCCTCCCAGGGGCCAACCGCACACTGAAATCCTTCCCGCTCCGCAAATCCCGGAAGGAGGATAGGAAGAACAAGTGCAGTTTTTTTGCATTTCTTCCTACCGCCTTGCTTCAGATTCTTCAGATAACGTGCAGTACGTCAACTAATCGATTCAATTCTGATTTAATGATGGGGATTTTATTACGAGTGGAAGGAAAATTCACTCAATTTTTTACACGTGTCCATTTCCTGAAGCTGTCGTTCAGGTTTTTTGTTTGGATGATCGTACCATTTTAATTGCCAGAGATGGCAGGGAGATTGCGATTGCGGACAGTGCCGTGCCGATTCGGGACAACCTGGGCAATATCCATGGAGTGGTCATGTTTTCCGGAATGTGCCGGAGGTGACCATTTCGGATGTCCTCAGGCAGGCAGAAAGTAATATGTACCGCCGGAAACTATTTGAAAGCCAGAGCATGCGGTTAGCCACTGTCAATGCGATTATCCGGACCCTCCATGAGCAGAACAATTGGGAGGAACAGCATTCCCGAAGAGTCAGTGAGCTTAATGTGGAAATTGGACAGGCCCTGGGGCTAAAGAATGAAATCATAGAGGGTCTCCGGAATATGGGGATGCTTCATGAAATCGGGAAGATAGCCGTTCCGGAAGCCATGCTCAACAAGAATGAAAACCTGACACCGGAGGAATTGAAGCAAATCCGGCGTCATCCGGAGATTGGATACCATATCTTGAGCTCGGTAAACGATATGGCGGAAATGGCGGAATACGTTCTGGCCCACCATGAACGCTGGGATGGCCAGGGTTACCCCAGACGTCTGCGTCGAAAGGATATTCCACTGCAGGCCCGGATCACTGCGGTTCCCTCGCCTCCACTCCGGTCCCAAAATCAAATCAGATTCAAAAGAACCCGATTGAATTTACAGAAAGAACGTTACGCCACCAAGTTGAAATCAGATCGCGATCCCGGTCATGGTCAGCAGTGGGCGGCGGCGTGAAAGCCTGAGAAGGTGAGCCTTGTGTCTTCACGTATACTGTGCTACACTTATTTACGTGGAGGTGAAAACAGTGGAAAGACAAAATGTTACTATCTCGGTTCCCAAGGACGTTTTAAAAAAAGCAAAACATATTGCCGTAAACAGGCAAACATCCCTTTCCCGCCTTCTGGCAGAAACTCTGGAAGAGATTGTGGAAAAGGATGACGCCTATAGCAAAGCAAGGGACAGACAGCTTGCCGCCATGAATGAAGGTTTCGATCTGGGGGTAAAGGGGATAATAGCCTGGAAAAGAGAAGATTTACATGCCAGATAATACTGAACTTCAGTTCGTGGATACTAACATTCTGATTTATGCCTACGATGTTACCAGCACCGAAAAGCACCGGCGTGCATTGGCGCTCATTTCAGAACTTTGGGATTCGGGCAGGGGATGCCTGAGTGTCCAGGTATTGCAGGAGTTTTATGTTAACCTGACGCAGAAGATTCCCCACCCCTTAACGCCGCCGGAAGCAGTTCTTATTATTGAAGACTATGGCCAGTGGCGCCTTCATAAACCGGAGCTTAAAAGTGTAATAGAAGCAATTCATATTCAACAGCGCAATAAAATATCCTTTTGGGACGCCATGATTATTTGCAGTGCCAGGGAAATGGGCTGCCAAAATATATGGACGGAAGATCTCCATGCAAACCAATTCTATGAAGGCATTAAAGCTGTTAATCCGTTCATGCCCGATTAACCCCAAAAAAGGAAACCGAATTATGGGGGATATCATTTCAGAGTCCATCACTGCTGTCCAAAACAGACTGATTCGCGAAACCTGCTGTTGATTCTATTGAACTTACAGGCCTGAAACGCTCTTTTCCAAGATGAGGTTTCCAATCACTTCATTTCATATTTTGTTCTCGCCACTGCTGTCCAAATTGTTCGGCTTCATTGTCGCTATAAATAACCGATGCAGCCGGCTCTGTTTTATTTTGCTGTCCCATTACGACGAAAACCCCAATGTCAATTGAGCTTTAGCGACATCTGCCAACTGTGGCGGGCCTTCAAACGGCTTGTTCAGCCATGCCCGGATATCCCGATAAACGAACAACTGGTGCCGTAAAAGAGCAACAAGGTTCGAGAGCGACCATCCGAATGTCGACATCAGTTGCAGGTAACGTAAAACCAGCATTGCAATCAGCGCGGTCCGGATCTGCGTCCTGACGGCATTGGGATTGGTACACAGGAAGGTCTTGATCTTCAAGTTTTGCTTGATGGCCTTGAAAAACAATTTGACCTTCCACCGGTCCTTGTAAATAGCGGCTATCGTTGAAGCCGCAAAACGCATGTTGTTGGTCAGGAAAGTAAACGACCGTTGTTTTTCTTCATCCCATATTTCGATAATCCGGAAGAAGTACTCCTGGTCGGGAACGGCTCGATGGTGAAAAAATATGATCTGATCCTTGAGAATGCCGGAAGAAGCCGGAACCGGTCGATCCTCAACAACATCGAAGGAGGCGTTATCTTTCAGGCGGGTGACGAAATAAACGCCATGAAGCGTCAATTGGATAAACCAGCTTACGCCGCGACCGGCAACGGCCAGCTGGCATTTTGACAATAATTGTTCGAATACGGTCTGATAGAGCGTCCAGGGCCTGTTAGCGTTAGCATAGGCCAGGGTGGATCGTTTCGGTGAGACGGAAACGCCAGGGTGCCGGAGTTTTTCTTCGCAGCCGGCAAGTCCTCCACATATCTCTCTGAGACTGTGAGCGCGGCCGAATTGACAAAAGAGCATGGCGACAAACTGACCCCGGCTTGAAAAACCTTTCACCGCATAATCAT
>DATIKD010000341.1:0-4183 GCA_035477965.1 Dehalococcoidales bacterium
TATATAGTCATATTGATATTTGGGAATCAGTACCGGCTCTCTTTCCAACCGGCTTGTGACTACTGATTTGGAGGCTTTGGGTAAAAACGGAATGTTCAGCTTCAACCCTTGTTTTTCAAGCTGTGGAATCAACTCTGCATATGTGACCCCCGGCTCAACAATCGCACACCGGTTGACAGAGTCTATTTTAATAGTACGGTTCATTTGACGGAAATCGATGATAACACTCTCTCTTTCGGGCAGAGTGTCTCCATTAAAGCGAGGTTGGCCCGAGCTGACTGCGACCAGCGGTACTTTATACTCATTCGCCAGACGGACTATCCCTTTAACATCTTCTTTGTTCTTGGGGAATACCGCCAGCAGCGGTGAAACACCTTTCTCAAGGCTGTAATCTCTGGCATATGCCGCCAGAACAACCTGGTCTTCACAGTTCCTGTCTTCTTCAACTAACTGCATTAAAGATCGCCTAAATTGTTTAAACACTTCGGCTGACGGCATAGCTTATTTCCAGAATTATCGTCCTTGGAACCTCTTCTCCAATATTATCAAAATCCTGTAGTCTCGTTTAGCTAATTTTAAGGCTTTATTATCTTATTAACAATAGCCCCGGCCGTTATCAATCACCTATCGTTAAAAATTCGATGAATACGCGTCTAAATATACAAAATCCTGAAACTGGTTTCGCCTCACTGAATGGTGAATTAAAGCCAGCCTATGCTCTCGACAATAGCTTCCCACTCGTTTTGTTTAAGCGCCGGTAAAGCATATGGTCGTGGGGCGGTCTGTCGTTATCGCCTCAGTCTTTCCTCAACACCTCTCATATGGTGGTGACTCAGCTTACCCGATTCGGGATAATTCATGAGGCGCTTATAGTAACCTTAATGATATTTCAAGTATGAAAACAATCAGCATATAATGATTTGGTTTGACGTTGACACTTAAACCGGGGGAACAGTTAAGAATCAAACTTTTTAGTAAAGTCCTTTTTTCTTATATAATCGTATAAATATGCTATAATTTGAATGTATTTTCATTTTTTGAGGTGTGATCATGGAGGGTAAAAAACCATCCGAAACAGCAGTCACTGTTTCACAGTTGATGGGTCCACAGGAAGTCAATAGTTTCGGGAATGTGCACGGCGGTGTGATTATGCGTTTGATTGATACCACTGCCGGTATCGTGGCTGTCAGGCACTGCCGCTCTAATGCCGTTACCGCCTCCATTGAGCGAATTGATTTCTTTTATCCGGCATATTCCGGTGACTTAATCACGCTTAAGGCCAGGTTGAACTATGCCGGGAAAACTTCGCTGGAGATTGGCGTCCGGGTGGAAACTGAAAACCTGATTACTGGTGAAATCCATCACACCAACTCGGCTTACGTCACTTACGTTGCCCTGGATAAAGCCGGAAGACCGCGTGAGATTCCCCCGCTGGTACTGGAAACTGAAGAAGATATCAGGCGCAACAAGGCCGCAATCCTCCGGCGGGAAAACCGCCAAAAAACAAAATCAACCCAGGCTCAAAAAGAAAACAGGGAGATGAAATAACTACAATTATGGAAGGTAAAACTGTTAGAAATAGCGCCGTAATACTTTCTCAACTGATGGGGCCTCAGGACACTAACAACGCCGGCAACGTACACGGCGGTGTAATTATGAGATTAATCGATTCTACCGCTAGCGTAGTTGCCACTCGTCACGCGCGCTCAACCTGTGTCACCGCCTCAATCGACCGCCTGGATTTTCTTTATCCGGTTTATGCCGGCGACCTGGTAACATTTAAAGCCAGCCTGAACTTTGTGGGAACCAAATCCATGGAAATAGGTGTCAGGGTTGAAACTGAAAACCTGATTACCGGAGAAATCCGGCACACCGCCTCCGCTTATGTTACTTACGTTTCTCTGGACAAATCCGGACGCCCCAAAATCTTACCGCCTTTGATTTCTGAAACCGCTGAAGAACAAAGACGCAACCAGGATGCCAAATCCCGCCGCGAAGTGCGGTTGATCGAGAGAAGGAAGAAGGAGTGACAATAAAATTTTTTTAAAAGGAGGCGAACATGGAAGTCATTGCGGCAATCAACGCCAGGCGGAGTATCCGCAGGTATAAGCCTGATCCAATCGCGGATAATGTTATGAGCCAACTTCTGGAGGCCGTCCGAGTGGCCCCTTCCTGGGCTAATTCTCAGTGCTGGAGAGTAGTGGTTGTGACTGACAAAGAGCTTAAAGATAAACTGGCCGATACCATGTACGGTTTCGGGGGCCGGGCCAGTCAAACCGCTGAAGGCATGAAAATCGCGCCCGTAGCTGTGGCTTTTTGTGCCGAGTTGGGCAAATCCGGTTACACTTTTGTTGAACCGCGTGAACCAGCCACTGACAAGGGAGGCTACTGGTACATGTTTGATGTGGCGCTGGCAATGGAGAATTTTATTTTGGCGGCCCAATCTTTCAATTTGGGTACAGTAATTATAGGCGCTTTTAATCCTCAAACCGCTGGCGATTTACTGAAGGTTCCGACCGGCTTCACGGTGGTAGCTCTAACGCCATTGGGATATCCGGCAGAAGATCCGCCTGCCCGTCCGCGCAAAGCCATTTCAGAAATTATTTTTAAAAACCAATTCAATTCAGCCTGGTAATTTCCAGTTTTCCGTTTGCCTGTAACCAATCAGCCTGATTAAAAAAAGAAGAACCGGAGGCCGATAATCGGCTCTCCGGTTTTTCCATTGTTTAATACAATACGCGCGATGAGACTAGAACATGATCAGGTTGCGCAGGGCTTTTCCAGCCAGGACTTCATCCATGGCGATATTGATTTTTTCCAGCGGATAGTGGTTAGTAATAAGTTCGTTCAATTTCAATTTACCGGCTTTGTAGAGTTCAACCAGCTTGGGAATTCCTATCTGCAAATTGGTAGAGCCCATATAACTGCCAGTCAGGATTCTTTCTCTATCCAGGAATTCAAAAGGTGACATGGACAGGGTATTATCGGTAGGTGTCGGCAATCCCACAATTACACAGGTGCCTCGTCCTCCGGTCATGCGAAAGCCCTGTGTCATGGCGGCCCCACTGCCCACTGTAACAAAAACATAGTCAGCTCCACGGCCGTAGCACAGCTTTTTTACTTCAGCAATAGCATCTGTCTTTTTGGCGTTAATCACATGAGTAGCCCCGAAAATTTTGGCCGCTTCCAGTTTAGCATCAACCACATCTACAGCAATAACCGGATAGGCGCCTGAAAAAGCTGCGCCTTGAACGGAATTTAATCCGACGCCGCCAGCGCCCAAAACCACAACACTGTGCATAGACTTGACTTCAGTACGCCAAACCACCGAGCCAAAACCGGTTATGACTCCACAGGCCAGAAGTGCCGCACAGTCCATCTCCATATCATTGGGAATCTTGACTACCTGAGAATGGTCAACAATGGTATATTCCGCGAAGCCGCCCACTTTAAACATCTGGCTTAATGATTGGCCTTTTTTGTTCTTGAAGCGGCTTTCAGTTTTCAAAGGGAAAGGGTATTCGCAGAGATGCGGCATGGCGCTCAAACAGAAATAACATTCTCCGCAATTAGCAACCAGTGATACAACTACATGATCTCCTGGTTTTACAGTGGTTACACCTGGACCAACAGAATCCACAACGCCGGCTGACTCGTGACCGCCAATAGTAGGGAAAATTGGCCCCAGGTCGCCATTCAGGGCGTGAATATCACTGTGACAAACCGCCGTGGCAGACAGTTTAACTTTTACTTCACGATACTTGGGTGGATCCAGAGTTACATCTTCAAGTACCAGGGGTTTACCGGGTTCGTAACCAACTGCAGCTTTCATTCATTCCTCCTGAAATTAATCGAATACTTGTAATATATAACAAACTTATAAGAAATGCTATCAGGATTATCTTGTCAGCATACCTGCCAGTTTGTTCAGGTGATAATTTACGTCTCCAAAATAGACATCCAGCGCCCTGGCTCGCCGGGTATACCAGTGTAAAACGTGGTCATCAGTAAAGCCAATAGCGCCGTGGACCTGGTGGGCTGAGGAAACGATGCGACGGTAAGCTTGTCCGACCCAGGCTTTGGCGATGGCAACTTCACGGTCAGCCGGCAATCCCTGGCTAAGCCGCCAGACTGCCTGATAAGTAACATGCCGGGAACCTTCCATATCAATCAACATATCGGC
>DATIKD010000342.1:0-4797 GCA_035477965.1 Dehalococcoidales bacterium
GAGAAAAGCCAGAAACTCGCACAAGCATTGGAGGCGACCGGTAAAGTCGACTTGTTGAATATTAGCGGCGGCCATGGCGGCAACTCCAATTCCTATATTATCGCCCCTATGTACGTTCCGCCAGGTTCAATCAGTATACCACTCGCCTCCGGAATCAAGCAGGTGGTCAAATCTATTCCGGTAGTAGCTTGTTCGCGCATTAATGATCCGACCATAGCAGACAGGGTAATTGCCGATGATCACTGCGATCTGGTGGGGATGGTTCGCGGGCTAATCGCAGACCCTGAATTTGGCAACAAGGCACGTGAGGGGATGGCGGAAGACATCCGGTTATGCATTGGCTGCAATCAGGGCTGCAGTATCAATGGAAGACCCGATTGCACTCAGAACTACGTTGCCGGTCGTGAAACCACCGAAATCGCTAAAATCAAACAGGCACCCAGAAAGAAGAAAGTAATGGTCGTCGGAGGAGGACCGGCCGGGATGGAAGCGGCCAGGGTGGCCGCCCAAAGGGGGCATGAAGTCACACTTTACGAAAAAGACAGCCATTTGGGAGGCCGGATAAATATCCTTAGCCGAGCGCCGGGAAGAGAAGAGTTCAACCAGGTAATCAGATATCTGACGATACAACTTCCCAAATCAGGAGTCAGACTTAGACTTAATACCGAAGTTACTTTAGAAAGAGTGATGCAGGAAAAACCGGATGCGGTGATTATTGCCACTGGTTCGCGTGATTATACCGAGCCTGTGCCCGGCAGTGAGACATCACGGGTAGTCAATCCTTCGCAAATACTGCGAGGCGAAGTTGAACCCGGAAAAAAGGTTATTGTTTACGAAAATTCAGGTCATGCGGAAGGGCCTACGGTAGCCGACTTCCTGGGGGAAAAAGGAGTACAAGTCGGACTTTTAACCTCCCAGATGAACATCGGGATGCGCTGGGGCATGAATATAGGCATATTAGCTACACAAAACCCTTTTATTTGGCAAAGGCTCAGAAAAAATGGAGTTAAGATAACACAACTGGCTAAGATTAAGCAGATATCGGGACGTACCGTCACTATAATCGATGTCTGGTCAGGAGACGAACGGATCATAGATGATGTTGATACGGTAGTGATGGCAACCGGATATTTACCAGACAATGATTTATACAAAAAGCTGAGAGACAAAGCCAATGGATTGAATGAACTCTATATCATCGGGGATAGCGCTGCTCCCCGGCGTTCCCTGGAAGCAATTCACGACGGATATTTGACCGCTTTCTATATTTAGAAAAGATACCATTTTTAAAGGGAGGTGTCAGGGGTCATGCAGTTTGAACGTATGTTTTCTCCAATTAAGATCGGCACCAAAACCGCCAGGAACAGAATTGTGTTTCCTTGTCACAGTTTCGAGACTCTTCCATTTCCGGAATATGTCGCCTATCAGGTTGCCCGGGCTAAAGGCGGATGCGGACTGAATATCTTCGGTCCGTGCGTAGTTCATAATTCGGGAGTAACGTTGGGAGAACACCTGCATAACATTGAAACTCCTGAGAGTGTTATTCCCAACTGGCGACAAATGTCTGAAGCTTTACACGAGTACAATACCCTGGTACTCATACAGCTCTGGCATATCGGAGATAAGTCAGAAGGATTGGCCGAGAATAGCTGGGGCGTCTCAGAAAACCCCGTTGATCTGGATTTAGGCCGAGCAGAAGTGCCCCACGAGATGACTGAGGCAGAAATCAATGAAGTCATCAAAGGCTTTGTGGACTATGCTAAAGCCGCTAAAGAAGCTGGACTGGACGGTTGCGAAATACACAGCACTCATGGCTACCTCCCACAGCAGTTCTGGAGCCCGTGGATAAACCAGCGTCAAGATAAATGGGCTGAGCCGTTGCTTTTTATTAAAGAAGTAGTGACAAGGATTAAAGCCGCTGCGGGAAAAGATTTTATTATCGGCATTCGAATGAGTGGTGATGATTTCTATCCGGGACCGTTGGGAGTTGACAACGAAAAGGCCAAAAAAATAGCCCGGGAATTGGAAGACACCGGTGTGGTGGATCTCCTGAGCATCAGCATCGGCCATGGCGGTCTAACCAATTCTTATGTTATTGCTCCTATGTATGTTCCACCGGCCTCGATCAGCGTGCCATTGGCCTCGGGGATCAAGCAAGCGGTAAAGCATATTCCGGTCATCGCTTGCAGTCGTATAAACGATCCGGCGATAGCGGAAAAGGCCATCGCTGACGGTCATTGCGACATGGTGGGGCTGGTGCGCGGACAAATTGCCGATCCTGAATTTGGAAACAAAGCCCGGGAAGGAAGAATCGAAGATATCCGGTTATGTATCGCCTGCAATCAAGGTTGTAACATTCAAGGAAAGCCAAAATGCACTCAGAACCTGGTATCCGGCCGGGAGACCAAAGATATCGCTGTAATAAAACCAGCCCCGAAGAAAAAGAAGGTGATGATAATCGGAGGGGGACCGGCCGGAATGGAAGCTGCCCGGGTATCCGCTTTGAGAGGGCACGATGTAACCCTTTTTGAAAAGGATAACCATCTGGGTGGACAAGTTAATATTCTGAGTAAAGCGCCTGGAAGAGAAGAGTTTAGTCAAGTTACCCGTTTTCTTATTCACCAGATTCAGAAACTGGATATAAAAATAAAGCTGAACACGGAAGCTACTGCTGACTCCATTTTACAGGAGCAGCCGGACACGGTTATCATCGCTGCCGGCTCGCGGCCATATGTCGCTTTGGTACCCGGCAGCGAAACGTCCCAGGTTGTCAGCCCTGCCCGGGTGCTCCATGGAGAAGTTAACGTGGGAAACCGGGCGGTTGTTTACGAAAGTACCGGCCACCAGGAAGGGTACACCACCGCTGATTTCCTGGGTGAAAAAGGAGTGCATGTTGAACTACTCACTTCTCAGGTCAGCGTTGCGGCAGGCTTGATGGTACCTGCTGGAATGATCACAGCTCGCAATCCTGTGATTTGGCAAAGACTAAAGAAAAACGGGGTTAATATTAAAGAACATACCAAAATCAAGCAAATCTCAGGGCGTCAGCTAACGCTGGTTGATGTCTGGTCAGGAGAGGAAAGTACGCTGGATAATATCGATACCGTAATCATGGCGACAGGCTATTTACCCAACAATAGATTATACAAGTCACTGAATGGACTGATAAAGGAACTATATGCGGTCGGAGACTGCACAATTCCACGACGGGTTCCGGAAGCAATCCATAGCGCCTATTTGACAGCGTTTTATATTTAGAGGCTGATAATAACATCACACAGACAGGATTGTTCCGGAAGAAAAATCCCTCCGGAGGGTTTTCAAAAGATGGGCTCCGGCCGGAGTTCCCCCTTTTTCAAAGATGCAGGTGTGAGTGAGGCAAATTGCATCCCTGCTTAGAAAAGCTGGTTTTTCTCGCTGTTTCATATCAATTATAAGCATGCAGGCTGTTGAAGATATAATTCCCCAGGAAGGTAAATAACACCGCCGCAAATCCGGCGATAAGCAGCACTGCCGCCTTTTTACCTTTCCAGCCGCGGGTCAGGCGGGCGTGCAGGTAAGCTGCAAAAAGCAGCCAGGTCACCAGGCTGGCAGTCTCCTTGGGGTCCCAGTTCCAGTAGCGACCCCAGGCAATATCCGCCCAAATAGCGCCCAGTATAATTACCAGCGTTAAAAAGAAAAACCCGATGATGACGCAGTGATAGCTGAGGCGGTCCAGCACTTCGGCCTCCGGCTGTTCCGGTGACTTGAACAGATAGGCAATTGCCGCCCCAAATCCGATTGCCAAAGCACCATAGCTGATAACTGCGGAACCGACATGGGTCGAAAGCAGCAGACTTTGCTGAAGCGCCGGCATCAGCGGAGCGGCCCGTGAGGAAAGGTTAGCAGCAAATATCATCAGTCCCAGAGCTCCGGCCGCTCCGATTAACCCGATCAGCCGTAAACGGTACAACCGGCTAAAAATGAGTGCCATCAGCATTATTCCCCAGGCAAAGGCCACAGAAAACTCGTACATGCTGGAAAAAGGACCGTGCCCGGTCTGAATAGCCCTCAGGACCAGGGAAAGGGTAACTGCAATCAGACTGGCTGTCAGGGCTACCCAGTGGACTAATCCGGCTGCACGGCGGGTACCCCTGAGTCCGCCGGCATGCCCGGGTTTTGTCAGTGCAGACCAGACGCCGGCGGCACTGGAAACCGCCAGACAAATCAAAGCGGTAGTAAAAGCTGCCAGTTCAACCTGCACCACCTTAACCCTCCTTTGGGCTATCCTCGACCATAACTTCATCTCGGGCTTTCTGTATATACTCTGAGAGCATTGCGGCTTCCCCTGAACGCTCACCCGCTTTATTCCAGACCAGGTACAACCCCCGTCCGGTTTCCGGCAAATCCAGCCAGGCCGCCTGCAGTTGACGGCGGGGGAAGAAAAAGACCACTGCCAGACCCAGCAATAATAATCCCGCGCCAGTCCAGATAAAACCAATGCCGGGGTCCCGGTTGACTATAAAACCGGAAAAGCTGCCCGTGTCTGCGTAAATGATTTCCAGTTCACCCACAGTCAAAGGATTGTTTAAAGTCATCACATCCACAGCCAGCGCCTCGCTCCGGCCCTCCTGAAATACTTCAATTCCCATCTGGTTCTTTTGCAGTGCGGGGTCAAAAAAGTTGGTGGCCGGCGCTATTAAAAATATCCGGTATTTATGTTCCGGCAGGTTCAACTGCCCAGCCGGACGCAGGTAGGGATGCCGGCTGAGAATTCTATCCATGATTACCGGCCCGCTGTAAATCAGGTTATCACTG
>DATIKD010000343.1:0-2757 GCA_035477965.1 Dehalococcoidales bacterium
CTTTAGAATAGTAACCTTTATATACCATCATCAAACACCCCGGCTTCGGTAATAAATTTGCGTACAGCAAGAACAAGCGGCTTGTTAGTCACCGGCAATGGGTGAGGCCTGTGGAATACGGCCTTGACACCCTTCATTGCAACTCTGACCCGGGAACCTCTTCCTTCTGATATTTCAGCGCCAACAGCCCTGAACAGGGATATAATCTCTATCCAGGTAATATCTGAGCGATCCGGGTTTTCGAAAATCTTTGACAATGTTTGCCGCTGTCTATTGTTCACGACTATATGATATCATATATTAGTATCATGTCAAGAAGTTGTTTAGGGCTGTTTTTCGTTATCAGGAACAGGGTCAATTAATCTGCCGGGCGCGGCTTGATTGTCAGTGATAAATAGTATACCAAAAAAACAGCCGGCGGCATACGACACACGCCCACCCCCTGCCTATCCCGGGCAGCGGCTGCGAAAATATTGGG
This sequence comes from Dehalococcoidales bacterium, assembly GCA_035477965.1. Classification (GTDB taxonomy): domain Bacteria; phylum Chloroflexota; class Dehalococcoidia; order Dehalococcoidales; family UBA3254; genus DATIKD01. Next base: position 479 of record DATIKD010000343.1, read on the forward strand.
CCGAAAAACAGCGAATAATGTTGAATAACCGGGCGCGGTTCAGTGTATAATAGCAGCTAGAATATTTTTGAGCCAACCGGCAACTGGAGTGGTTACAATGGCCAATGTCAAGGAACCGTTTAATTTTTCACCTCGGATTCGCTGGCTCTACGATTATTATTTTAAGGGTACTGAAAGAAACTGGAACAACGAGTTCCTGGCGTTTTCCACCGGCGCCAAAGACGACTGGCTGTTTGAAGAGATGAATTTCTACATCGTGCCGGAAGTCTATGCTTTCTTTAACACCTTTAACAAGGTTTTTAACCAGAACGCGGTAACGCTTGATCTGCCCGGCGATTTCTTCCGGCGCGGGCTGGCCGAAAGAAAGGCCTGTTTCACACGCCAGGCGATGACCGCAGGGGTGCCGGTGGAAATACTGCCGGGTGATCTAATTGCCGGCGGTCGATTCAACATTGTCTGTTCGAAGTGCTGGACACCCGGGGAGAAGAAAAAACATCACCAGTTAGTTCTCGGAAAAGGGGCATTGCGGGAGCGGCTTTTTGCATTCAAGGACAAGGGTTTTGGCAACTGCGGTCCGATTTCGGGACACCTGATCCCCGATTACCCGCGGATCCTGAAAATCGGCTTTAAAGGGCTTGATCACTATTTCAGCGGGCTTTATGAGCAGTTAACAGCCGCCGAGAAAGAAGGGCTGCCCGGTTCGAACTTACGGGCGATGCGGGAAGCCTGCCTGATACCCAAAGAGCTGGCTGCTCTTTACAGCACAGAATGCATGGAGCTAGCAGGCCAGGAAGCAGATGAAGAAAGAAGAGCCGAGCTGCTGCAGATGGCTGAGAACTTAAAAGTAGTCCCCTGGGAGCCGGCCGAAGACTTCTGGCAGGCGGTTCAATCGCTATGGCTGACGCATATGCTGGTGATGGCTGATGAAAACTACCCCGGCCCGGGGGTGTCATTCGGCCGGTTGGATCAATACCTGTTACCCTACTGGCAGAAATCGATGGCTGAAGGAATGACGATCGAGTTTGGCAAGGAGATCCTGAAATGTTTCTGGATTCACTGCAATACGGCTTACGATGCGATGATTCGGACCGGCTGCAACCAGGGTATCACCGCCGGTTACGGCCAACTGTTTAACCTTTCCGGGATCGGGAAGGATGGAGTAGATCTGACCAATGAGCTGACTTACGTGCTGCTGGAGGTGATCGATGAGCTGAGCCCGATCCTCGAGCCGAAGCCAAATGTTCGCCTGCACCGTCGCTCACCGGAGGAACTTCTTGACCGGGTGGTCGATATGGTGGCCGCTAGCCAGGGGGCTCCGTTTTTGCTCAATTTTGATGAGCGCTCAATCGCCGGGTTGCTCCGCCAGGCTGAACGGGCCGGCTGCCAGGATTTGATCAATGAGGACAATGTTTTTGACTACGGTTGTGTCGGTTGCCTTGAAAACACGATGTGCGGCAACGATCGTTCGGCAACGGTGGATTGCAATCTTAATCTTTACAAGGCAGTTGAGCTGGCCCTTGGTAACGGCCGCGAGTTGCAGCTCTATACGGATGCTTTGTGGGGCAAGCCGCATCAGCCAACCAGCGATGCGCCGCAGAGCGGGGAGTCCGGCTCATTTACTTCATTTGAACAGTTTTACAGTGCCTTTGAACAGCAGATTGGTTACATCGTTAAAAAAATGGTTGCCCTTTTTAATGAGATGGAAGCGGTCCGGGCAGAGTTTTCACCGACGCCTTACCTGTCGGCCCTGGTCCGCGGCTGTGCCGAAAAAGGGCTTGATGTCACCCAGGGTGGGGCTGAGTTAAAGTTTATCACCATCGAAGCGGTAACCTTCGCCACCACGGTTGACTCTTTGCTGGCAATTAAATACCTGGTTTTCGATCAAAAAATGTGTAGCATGGAAGAGCTGATCCAGGCTTTACGCGCCAACTGGGACGGTTACGAAAAACTGCAGGCGGCTGCACTGAACCGGGCGCCGAAATACGGCCGGGACGATGACCAGGCTGATGCCCTGGCCCGGCGGGTGATGGATACCTGGACCGAGGAAACCTGGCGCTATAAATCAACCGCTACCGGGGCGCAATTCCGGCCCGGCATGCTCAGCTGGAACTACTGGATATCGTCCGGCTTTATATTGCCGGCCAGCCCGGATGGCCGTAAAAAGGGGCAGTTTCTGTCCAACGCGATCTGCCCGGTAAACGGGGCCGACATAAATGGGCCGACTGCCAATGCCAATTCGGTTGGCAAGGCCTTGGGCGGGCACGGCAGTGACGGCGATT